>JAGQQQ010000600.1 GCA_020426125.1 Planctomycetaceae bacterium | reverse complement strand
GGGCTCCGCAGGCGACTTCCACAAATGGTTGGTCTCGACGAGAACTGAGTTGATGAATCGCCCGGGCGGTAATGGTCTTTCCGGTCCCGTTCTCGCCGAGAATTAGGACCGTGGTCCGGGTATCGGAAACGCTCTCGATCAGGTCGAACATCTTGGTCATTTTGTAGTCACGACCGATGATGTTCGTCAGACCATATTTCTCGTCGAGTTTGGCTTTGAGCCGCTTGTTCTCGTCGAGGATCTTTCGTTGCTCAAGAGCGCGTTGAATGGAGAAATTGAGTTCGTCATCGATGACAGGTTTGGTGAGGTAGTCGAAAGCCCCCATCCGAATCGCTTCGACGGCGCTTTCGATCGTTCCGTACCCCGTCAGCAAGATGACGGCGGTTTCTGGATGTTCCTCGACAACGGTCTCGAGCAGGTGAAACCCATCTTGATCGGGGAGATTGACGTCGCAGACGACAACATTGAAATGAAATTCCCGAATGCGATCGATGGCGTCTCGGCAGGACATGGCCGTTTCCGTCCGATGTCCCAGGCTTCTCAAATAGTCCGCCATGGCTTCGCAGATGTGGCGGTCATCATCAACAACCAGCAGGGATCCCTGGGTGGGCATATGAAGTCTCTCTTTTTCCGCGTGATGAATGGTCTTGAAAGACTGTCCATCGAAGGCACACCGCATCGATTCCTGCGGCAAGCACAAGGACAGTCTCATTCACCGGAGTGCGGATGAGGGGCGTCCGCGACCAGACTCGCGGGTGACCGCGAGGAGGATCAGCTCCGAACACAGCCTCGGGGCTTCGAGGCCGACTTCAGAAGGAAATGAGGCTCTGGATCCACCAAGGCCATCATCAACGGCGTTCCGCGCCGCTTCTGAAGTTGTCGCTGGGAGAATGTTGTTTTGAGGGTACGCAAACCTACATCACACGGTGCGATCCGACATCAACTATTTCGAAAAATGTTGCCTGGAATCAGCATGTTGTCTCAAGTCGCCACTCCACCCCGTCTTGGCACGGTTTTTCCGGAACGTGGTTTTCCGACACCAAGGGACTCTTTTGGACAGTGACACGTCACGGAAACCGAAATTGTCGACGTCAGGTCGTTCCAGCAATCCTGCGAGGGCTCAGACCCCAAACGAGTGTGGAGCGGTTCGGCTGGAACGGTGCGCGGTTGATTGAACTCGGCGAACCCCTCAGAATCACGACTTCCGATCAATGATTCTGACGAAGGACGAAAGATCGTGCTGCAAGCTCGACATCAATGGATCCTGGCCGCTCTCTTGATGCTTCACCCAAGCATTTTGCTCGCACAGGAAGATCATATTCAATACGGATTGTACGGGACTTATCAGTCGGCTGGTGCGCCGGCCTTCTCCCGTGTCGATACGGACTTGATGTTTGACTGGACTGACGGTGCGCCTGCCGTGACGGTCGGCCCGGACTTTCAGGGGCGATGGACCGGACAAATCCTGATCCGCTCTCAGAAACCTTATCGCTTTTCCTCCGAGTTACTGGGGCATGTGACGGTGCAGATCGGTGAGCAGACCGTCTTTGATGGACGGGCGGTCGAACCGACTTATGTCACCGGGGAACCGGTCGATGTGCCGTTGGGATTCCAAGACCTTCAGGTGACCTTTCAGAGCCTGCCGCAAGGGGGGATGCTCAAACTCTTCTGGGCCACGGACGATTTCCAAACGGAGCCAGTCCCCGCCCATCTGCTGTTTCATGAAGACGACAGCAACGGAGCGAAGCTGGTTGAAACAGGTCGGCAGCTGTTCGAGGCGCATCGGTGTCATCGCTGCCACACCGGCGTCCTGGATCAAGAACTGCTCCCGGCTCCCGCGCTCTGGGGGATCACCAACGGCACCAATCCCCAATGGATCGTCCAGAAACTGATGAACAAGAATGCCGAGGCTGCCCACGCGAAGATGCCCGATTTTGGGCTTGATGAGCAGCAGGCGGATGACATTGCCCAGTATCTGCATCGGCTCGGTGTTCCGTTCGATTTGGTCACGGCTCCCGCTCCCAAAGAGAACGACAAGCAGCCGTCGGGAGACGAACTGCTGCATTCGTTGGGGTGCTTGGGGTGCCATCAGGTCGGAGAATTGGGGACGACAGGCCCTTTCGCCGGGAGCGATCTCACTCACATCGGGGCGAAGCGTTCGCCCGACTGGCTGGCAACCTGGTTGTCCACTCCGGAGCGGATCAATCCTCAGCATCACATGCCCGCCTTCAAACTTGACCGTACCGAACGGGGATTGCTCGCGCACGCGCTGTCCAAGCTCGGGCGGGAAGACGGGATGAAATACAACGTCTCAGACACGGTGATCCCCACCGTTCAAGTGGACCGGGGTCGGGAACTGGTGAAGCGACTCCATTGTGCGAACTGCCACAAGATTCCCGCCATCGAAGCGGACCTGCGGCCGTTTCCCCAGTTGCGACAGCCCATCGATGACTGGTCTGCGACATGCTTGGCCGACAAACCGGACTTGGCCGCTGGACGTCCCCATTTTCCAAAGACCAATCGCGAAGCGCTGAAGGCTTATGTGAACACCATTGCCGGACAAACGCCCCATCCGCTGTCGACTCAGGAACGGGGTCGACTCGTTTTGAATCGGAACAACTGTCTGGGCTGCCATCGCCGAGGGATGGAACTGGGGCTTGCTTC
>JAGQQQ010000022.1 GCA_020426125.1 Planctomycetaceae bacterium | reverse complement strand
CCCAATATGTTCAAGATCGCCGGCGAATTGACCTCGACGGTCTTTCACGTCGCGGCCCGCAGCATCGCCACGCACGCATTGTCGATCTTTGGCGATCACAGTGATGTGATGTCTGTCCGAATGACGGGATGGGCGATGCTCTGCTCAGCCGATGTGCAGGAGGCCCATGACCTGGCGCTGATCTCCCACGCCGCCACACTCAAGACGCGCGTGCCGTTTCTCCATTTCTTCGATGGCTTCCGAACCTCGCATGAACTCAACAAGATTGAAGTGCTTCCGGAAGAGGTGATTCAGAAGATGATGGCCCCGGACTTGATCCGCGCCCACCGTCAGCGGGGGCTCAGCCCGGACAATCCCGTCTTGCGAGGAACAGCCCAAAACCCCGATGTCTTTTTCCAGGCGCGCGAGGCGGTGAATGGCTATTACGATGCCGTCCCTGGTCTTGTCCAAGAGACGATGGATGAGTTCGCGGCCCTGACCGGTCGTCAATACCACTTGTACGAATATATCGGCTCCCCGGATGCGGAACGGGTGATTGTGGTGATGGGCTCTGGGGGCTGGGCGGTTCAAGAAGCGGTCGAGCATCTGGTCGATCGCGGAGAGAAGGTCGGCGTCCTCAAAATTCGGCTGTTCCGGCCGTTTGATGTCAACCAATTCCTGGACTGCCTGCCAAAGACCGTCCGGGCGATTGCCGTCCTCGACCGGACCAAGGAGCCGGGAGCAATTGGCGAGCCACTCTTTCAGGATGTGGCCACGGTTCTGGCGGAGTCCTGGGTGGAGCGTTCCAGCGACAACGGCCATGCACCACCCCGCGTCATTGGGGGGCGATACGGCCTTTCCTCGAAAGAGTTCACCCCGGCGATGGCGGCGTCCATCTTCGATGAACTGTCGAAGGAAAATCCGAAACGCCGATTCACAATTGGAATTACAGACGACGTCACTCACCTGAGCCTGCCTTGGGAACCCTCTCGCTTCTCAGAATCAGACGGCGTCTCCCGGTCGGTGTTCTATGGACTGGGGAGCGATGGCACTGTGGGAGCGAACAAGAACTCCGTCAAGATCGTGGGAGAAAATACGGACCTCTATGCCCAGGGCTACTTCGTTTACGACTCGAAAAAAGCGGGAGCGGTGACGGTCTCCCATCTGCGGTTTGGAAAGGACCCGATCCGCTCGTCGTACTTGATTGATCAGGCGAACTTCGTCGCATGCCATCAGTTCCAGTTTCTTTATAGCCGGGATGTTCTCTCCGTCGCACAGCCGGAAGCCACGTTCCTGCTGAACAGTCCTTACGGGCCGACAGAAGTCTGGGATCAATTGCCCTTTGAAGTGCAGCAGCAGATCCTGGAGAAGCGGCTGCGGGTGTATGTCGTTGATGCCGACCGCATGGCGCAGGAGATCGGATTGCGTGGCCGCATCAACACGATCATGCAGACCTGCTTCTTCAAGCTGACCGGCATTCTCCCGATCGAAAAGGCGGTCGAAGAGATTAAGACAGCGATCAAAAAGACCTATGGTAAACGGGGCGAGAGCATCGTCCGCAAGAACCACGAGGCGGTCGATCGATCATTGGAAGAACTCTACGAGGTCGAAATCCCCAATGAAGTGACTTCGGAGCGGCACCGCCGACCTGCGGTTCCTGCGGGTTCGCCAGAGTTTGTCGAGAAGGTGACCGCCGTCATGCTCGCCGGGATGGGGGACGTCCTCCCCGTCAGTGCGATGCCCGTCGATGGCACCTTCCCCACCGCGACGGCCAAGTACGAAAAGCGGAGCATCGCCCAAAACATTCCGATCTGGGATCCCGACATTTGTATCCAGTGTGGACTTTGTGCGTTTGTCTGCCCGCATGCGGCCATTCGATCGAAGGCGTTCGAACCGGGTGACGTCGCGAATGCCCCCGAGGGCTATCAGGCGATTCCGTGGTCGGGCAAAGACTTCACGACAGAAATGTTGATGACCATCCAGGTCGCCCCGGACGACTGTACCGGCTGCGGTGTCTGCGTCGATGTCTGCCCGGCACGCAGCAAGGAAGTGGCTCGGCATAAAGCGATCAACATGGAGCAGAAGCTCGAACACCTCGAACAGGAGCAGCGAAACTTTGAGTTCTTCGAATCGCTCCCCGAACTGCAACGCGAACAGATTCGACACGATTCCGTGAAGGGATCTCAGTTACTCGAGCCGCTGTTCGAATTCTCGGGTGCCTGTGCCGGATGTGGGGAAACGCCGTATCTGAAACTGTTGACGCAACTGTTCGGTGACCGTTTGGTGGTGGCGAATGCGACGGGGTGTTCGTCCATTTACGGGGGCAACCTTCCCACGACACCCTGGTCCGTCAATCACGAAGGCCGTGGGCCAGCGTGGTCGAATTCGCTTTTCGAGGACAACGCGGAATTCGGATTGGGAATGCGGCTCGCTCTCAATCAACGAACGGAAACGGCGCGGGAGTATCTCCGTCGTCTCGGAGGATATGTCGGTGATGATCTCACCCGCGAAATCCTCGACGCGGATCAATCCGCCGAGCAGGGAATCAATCAACAGCGAACACGAGTTCAGGAACTCAAGACGCGACTGGCGGACGCCGACACGGAGGAGGCCCGGCACCTGTTGAGCCTCGCGGATGCTCTCGTCCGGAAGTCCGTCTGGATCATCGGCGGAGATGGCTGGGCCTATGACATCGGCTTCGGCGGTGTCGACCATGTGCTGGCGTCCAACCATGACATTAACATTCTCGTGCTCGATACCGAGGTCTATTCCAACACCGGCGG
>JAGQQQ010000599.1 GCA_020426125.1 Planctomycetaceae bacterium | reverse complement strand
TGGTCCAGGATCAATCCGTGTTAATCACGACCCGGTTGGAAGCCAACCTTCAAAAAGAGACACGTGTCTACAAACTGCCTCGTGGATCGGAGCTGGACTCCGAGGAGTTGGCCGGCGTGATTCGTCGAACGATCCGGCCCTGGAGTTGGCGTTCGCAGGTGGATGAGATCATCGGCAAGATCGAGATGAAATGGCCCGAGGGAGCCACCTTCAAGATCCCCGAGGGACTCAGTATCGATCTCACAGGCAATGGAAGCCCGATTCAAATTGCCCAACCCTATCAGAATCCCCCGGGAGCCTCTCCATCACCGGAATCCACGACCACAACGAATTCAGTCAAAGTCGATCCGGAAGCCAGCATCAAAGCGATGCAAGCGATGGGATCCTTGCTCTCTTCCTCCGCGATCGCGTTTGTCCATGGCCTCATTACCAGCACCGAAATCCTGCACTACGCCGATCCACCCCAAGGGACGATTGAGTCCCTTCCTGGGATGTTGATCATCTCCCAGTCCCAGGGCGCCCATCGAGAGATCGCCGATCTGCTTGAGCAGATTGCTGATGCCACGGCGCCGGAACGGGATGTGGCATTGGATTGAGAGTTGGCGATCGTCTGAGTTCTCGCCACAGTGTCCGGAGGACGCCGGTGAAACGATTGGGACGGTATCTCGCAAAGGCGAGGTGCGGTACAGTTTCGGCTTTCGACTCGTTCCAGACATCGAGGACGTGAGCTGTGCTTCGACTTCCCAGACTGTTTTTGACGATGGCAATCCCTTCTCTTGCCGTATGGCTCGGGGTCGCAACGTACGTGAAAGCGGACGATGGGAAGTCTCCGACGTTGGATGCCATTGATGCCATCGTCGCCGAGGGAATGGAAAAAGGGGAAATGCCCGGCGCGGTGGTTTTGGTGGGAACGAGTAAACAGATTCTCCACTTCCGTGCTTATGGAGATCGCCAGCAGGAACCCGACATCGAGGCGATGACCCGGGACACGATCTTCGACCTCGCTTCACTGACTAAGCCAATTGCCACCGCGACGAGCGTGATGGTCCTCGTCGACCAGGGAAAGGTGTCCGTGACGGAGGCTGCGTCGAAGTATCTGCCCGAATTCACCGGCCATGGCAAGGAGGGGATCACGCTGCACCATCTCCTCACACATACCTCGGGGCTGATTGCGGACAACCATCTCCGCGACTATCAAGACGGTCCTGAACAGGCCTGGGAAAGGATCTGCGCTCTCGAATTGAAAGCGGAACCGGGCGAGGAGTTCATCTACTCCGACGTCGGATTCATCGTGCTGGGCAAACTGATTGAGCGTGTGTCGGGGCGACCGTTGAATGAGTTTGCTCATGAGAACATCTACAAACCGCTGGGGATGGCCGCGACCGGCTACCTTCCCCCAGCAGAACGAAGTGGACAGATCGCCCCGACGGAAAAAGTTGATGGCCAGTGGCGTCGCGGAGTGGTCCATGATCCGAGATCCCATCTTCTGGGAGGTGTCGCCGGGCACGCCGGACTGTTCTCTCATGCCAGTGAACTCTCACTCTACGCGAAGATGATCCTGGGAAAAGGGGAACTGAACGGCACGCGGATCCTCAGTGAACCGACTTGGGAACTGATGCTCACTCCCCGCGAAGTCCCACGTGGAACCCGGGCCTATGGTTGGGATCACCGCACCGGCTACTCCAGCAATCGCGGCGAGGGATTGAGTGATCGGGCCATCGGTCACGGCGGCTTCACCGGCACCGGAATCTGGATCGACCCCCAGCGGGACCTGTACTACATCTGGCTCAGCAGTCGGCTCCATCCCGATGGGAAAGGGACTGTGAATAAGCTGATCGGTCGCGTGGGGGCCGTCGCTGCGGAGGCGGTCCAAGCGGAGTAAGCAGCGAGATGCGTTCGGAACTCTTGCCATGTGGAATCGGAATTCTTTGAAAACTCCAGCGAATACGGAGCTTTTGGGAACTCTGAGTAAACGCACTCGTCTGATCGGAAACGTGGAACGTGGGTCCCAAAGTCGTTTGGTCGCTCTCCACATTTGGCATGCTCTGCGGACTCTTCGGCATTGATCGCTGATGAAAAGAGAAAGCGGTGACGAGTCACCGCACTCCAAAGATGGCATGACTGCCACGGCATAACACTCACAAGGATTTCCCCAATGCGCATCGCTGTCCCAGTTGATGTTGGTCACCGGGGGTATTGAGGCGGCCGATCCAAGTCCACAACTCGAAGCGATTGAAGAGATTGAGGTCAAGCTGACGGGGAGGTTGTCGACGTTCTGGAACGAAGCGGGATTGATCCTTGCGACCGTGGAAGCGAGCGGCGTCGTCGTCGAACTCGATCCGGCGGGATGTCCCCGAATCACTCAGGAGCTTCTCGATTACATCAAAGAGCAGGGAGGCGGATTTATTGCCGCCACTCAGGCGGACGTGGCCGGCGAGTTTTCGTTTGAGAAGCTGTCGCAAACGGTCAGAGGCGAGCTTCTCCAAAATGGGGATCCGAATCTCGTTGGTCGGCCACCTGTAACAGATCTCGATTCCCTGGTTCCTGTCCTCAAGATTCACTCTTTGAAAATCACCACGTTGCCCATCGGACGGCCAGTGCCGGGGAACAATCGGGATCGAAAACGGGTCTTTTCGACGACTTTCCATCTGGCCAAACCTTGACCGTAACTCAGCCGTAATGGTTGGCCTCCTCCACGATCCCTCATCAATGAATGGAAGGCGGCTCGGGACCGTTCAGCGAAGGCAGCGTTTCCGCAGGGGGATCGATGAGTTTTCGAACGTGTTCCAGTTCCGGTTGGAGAAACGACATGGGAGACGCGGCGAGAATTCGCTGCGCGCTGGAAAGGGCTTCACGAGCTTTCTGCTCGTCGCCAAAACGGTGTTCCATCTCCGCTCGGAGCAACAGAACGAACGGATCGCCTGGAGCCTGCTTTTCTGTCTCCTCCAGTTTCTGCCATGCGACGGATCCGTGGCCTTCCAGCATCGCCACCAGCATTTCCAAGGCAGGGGCTGATGAACTGCCGGGGTCGATTTTGGTCACAATCTCTGACTGCTCACGAAGTTTGTCGACGTCGCCCAGGAGCCGCTGGCACCGGGCCGCGATCACGTGAGGGGCCATATCGTCCGGGAGATCTTCCGCCGCCTCCAGCGCCAATTTCGTCGCGACGTGATAGTTCCCCCGGCTGAGTTCGAGGATCGCGGCCGTGAGCCAGCTTTGTTTGAACTTGGGAAATGATTCGCGTAACTCCGCGAGGTCGGCGATCGCCTCGTCTCGTCGGCCGGCCATCCACTTGATGAGTGCCAGATCAGTACGAGGGGCTGGATCTCCTTTCCACTTTTTCAGATTAGCTTCGCCAATTCGGATCGCCTCATTCCAGTCACGTCGTTGCTGGGCTTGCAACATCTTGATGTAAGGATTCCGCCGGCTCAGGACAGTTCCCAAAAGGACGATGGCGAAGAAGATAACGAGCCCCAAGGCAGCCATTGTGACCAGCGTTGCTTTGAACTCGGCGAGCGAATGATCCATGTAGAACAAAAGGAGCACAGACAGCACGAGAACAATCAACACGCCCCAGTTGGAACTGCGAGCCTGTGATGCATTCTGCCGACGTTTCATCTCGGTGCGGACATCTTTGCGAATCGCCTTCTGAATCAGCAAATAAGGTCCGAAGACCGTTGCTAAGAGAATGGGAATCGTCGCTAACTCGGTCGCGTCGGTTTGGGGAAGGGCAACCAGAATGACCACAGTCGCGAGCCAAAGAAGGCCGGCAATGCGGGCTCCCCGGCGACGGCGCTGAGCCGCTGATTCTGACCAACTGATGGGCAGTTCCCCGTCTTCGGAATGGAGTTGCTTCAGAGCTGAAAGCCGTTCCTCAAGAGAAGGATGAGTCGCGGTCGCATAGGCGAGGAAAGACCACCAGCCTTTGTTTCCAATGGGGGATGCGACATGCGTCTTGTCGAGCGCTGTGATCGTCTCCGCGACACCAATTGCCCGCGCCGCGTGGCGATCACTGCTGAACTCAAAATACCGGCTGACGACCCGGAACAGGGCAATTTGCACGGACATTCCCAGCAACACAGCCGACAGCAGCGGCAGCCGCACCGACGTCAACACAGCCGCCACCGCCGCGATGGTGGGAACAACCGGATACGCCCACAGCGATCGGTTCGCAATGTGTCCCAGTTCGTGAGCAACGATGGCGTCCCGTTCGAGATCCTTCAGGCGGAATAAAACCCCGTCACTGACGACAATCGAGGGAGCCGGTAGTCCGCCCGCAAAGGCCGCGATCGACATCGCTCCGCCGCCGCTGTCGAGTTGCCGCACCACGGGAGTTCGGATCCGGAGTTGCGAGGCGATCTCCTCGACACGTTCGACGAAACCCGGTTGATTGACGAGCGGAAGCGGGTCTTTTCCCGCGATCGGTCGGACTGTCGGACGAAGGGACAACGTCACCCAGAATGCGGAGTAAAGAAACGCGATGATGGCGGTCCCCGTCTGGCGAATACTGTCAGTGCCGACCTTTGAGTTGACTGTCATTGCGGACAACGCCAGGAGAGGAAGCAACTGCGCCGTCGCGGCGTATGCAGCGACCCCGAGCAACCGCGCCCAAGTCCCATTCCCTTCGACAGACTGCCGCCAACCGGCGAGAATATTGGCCGAGAAGAGCAGGCCTCCCAACAACAAATAAATAATCGCAGCGAGAGCCCATTTGTTCTCAAGACTGCGCAA
>JAGQQQ010000598.1 GCA_020426125.1 Planctomycetaceae bacterium | reverse complement strand
GACTTCAACGGCGATGGCAAAGATGATCTTCTCGTAATTAATAGTCTGCGTGACGTATATGTCAAACTCTCCACCGGGGACTCCATGGAAGCTCCTGTCCGCTGGGGGAGCATCGGGACCAATATCCGAATTATCGGCGTCGGTGACCGTGATGGCAACGGTGCCGACGATCTCATCTATGCGAGTCTCGCCTCCAGGGTCTGGGGATATCTTCAATCCGACAAAACCACGTTCACGCCGCTGCCGCTCTCATATTCCGTGTACATTCCCCACGCTGGCGCGGAGTATTTCATTGGGGAAGCGATTTTCTCCTGACGATATCGAGAGAATCCAACGAATGGGATTTTTTTGCTTAGGGATTGTGGCGTTTTGATTTAGGAACCTGCACTTTCAGCATAACGGTTCACTTCCAAAGGCAGATTGGGCTGTCTCAAATAGTGGCTCTTGGGGGTATTGATGTTGACTACAGCATCAAGATTCCCCCGGAGAGCCACGGATCGCATCGTTTCACGCTCCGCGCGAAATCAAAGAGTGGATTGACCAATTGTCCGGACCGTTGCATGGCCGAGCGGCCTGGCGGTTACCGCTGACGCACGCGGCGCAGATGCTGCAATACTGGTAAACCCGCAACACCCAAGACCGAATCTCCCACACCAAGACCCGCCACCGCCGACTCGAACAACTCGGCTACGACATCGACAAAATCGCCCACTGTGGCCCCGACTGAACAATGAACGTGCGCTGTCGTGCTAAAACGCCTGCTCCGCATTGCCGTGTAGCGATAAGAAGATGTCAGAAAGTGCAGACCTTAATGGTCTGGTGTTTAATGGTCAGCGACGCAGTGCAGGGAATGTTCAAAACGGTACTGACGAATTCGGCCGTGCGGCGTTTGCTCTGTCGGAAGTGAGCCATCCGTAGCGTCACAAATCGTTCTCCACCACGTCGCGACGACGCAGGATTTCCGGCTGACGCACGACCTGCTTCTCCGCTTGCCAGGCAAGCGAAGCCTCTCGTTCGGCTTGAGTGCTCGCGTAAACGTGGAGGAGAAGCTGTTCCATCGTGGGAGTGAGTTCACGATCCCGGCGACTCATCGCATATCGAGCTGTTGCCAGACCGCTTTCGACGCCATCGGGAAGAGCCTCGATTCGACCATGCCAGACACGGCTAAACGAAGGTATGTGCTTCGGCAGGAGTTCTCCTCCAGGAAGAATCAAACTCATCACACCGACGGACGTTCCTGTATTGAATAAGCTGGAGAGAGCCGTTTTTGTGTGGTCTCCAATGAAACAGCCGACCTTTTTCGAACCCGTGTCAAGCTTCACTCCAGACAAGGGGACCGATACATCGGAGTAGTCATTTTTTAGATCACTGTTTGTGGTTAATGCGCCGAAGTTCACCCATTCACCGACGACGCTGTGGCCCAAGAAGCCATCGTGGTATTTGTTCGAGTAGCCTTGAACAATGCTCTCTTCAATCTCTCCCCCAATGCGGCAGACGGGACCGAAGCTGCAGCCTTCTCGGACATTGGCACGGAAGAGTTGGGTTCCCCGACCGACGAAACAGGGCCCTTCGATCCGGGTAAAGGCCTGGATTTTGACATCGGCTTCAATCCAAACGGGACCACCAGTGACGTCGATCACGACATACGGATCCACTTGCGCCGACTCGTGGACAAACAGTCTCGATTCGTCCCCGACGACGGCCAGATGACCAGGAAGATTGGCAATCGAGTTCTCTCGCCTTCGGACCGCAAAATCGCGTGCGAGTTGCTCTGCGTTTCGGGAGACCAGATCCCAGGGAAATGTTAGGAGCGCTCCCTCGGTGTCGACATGTCGAAAGTCATAGGCCAGGCTGGCCAGTTCAGCAGGGGTTCCGGAAAAGTCCGCTGGCAGGGGCCGAGTCGGATCTGTCACCAAAAAAGCCAGCGTATTCCCGATCCACCCGGCCGTTCCAGGAGACTGGTTCGCCAGAAGATGGGACTCGCCAAGCCAGCGGCCATTGATCAGCAGCGTTGGGGCTTCGTTGATCCAGACGACTTCATTGACGTGGGCATCTGAATGGTCTTCTCGATAGACCTCGGCAAGTTCCTCACGACAGAACACGCCCCAGGATTCGGGTTTGAGAAGTGTGACGCCCCGTTCACGAACGGAAAAGTGTCCACAGAGAAGCTCGAAATTCGGGCGAAGCTGGGTTAAAGGGCCAAAATGGGAGTTCTGGCCGTCTTCAAAGAATGCGATCCGTCGCATGAATTTGGTCCGTCTGTTGTTCTGTTCCGCGAAAGGCTGGTTATATCGCGTTTCCCAACGAGCGGACAGACCGTTTTTCGTCCCGTTTGACAGCGGGGTGCAGATCAGCTTTTGTTGTGGGAGTGACGGGTGCAGGTCAGCAATTGAGGGGTTTGTAGGC
>JAGQQQ010000597.1 GCA_020426125.1 Planctomycetaceae bacterium | reverse complement strand
TGTTGGGCTGCGAGCTTGGTCTCAACGACTCTCACCAGTGGAACAACGGCTCGTCGGAAGCTGGATGGTCGCCCGCTCCGAGCTGAACACCCCAGTCATGCAGCAATGGGAGTTTTCCGCAGATCGGACATTTCGATCTACTGAATATCAATGGGATCCCGTCGAACGAAAATGGATGAAGTCCTCCCCCAACTATGTTTACAACAAAGGGTCCTGGAAAATTGAAGGGAACCTCCTGTCCTTTCGCGGCGAAAGACCCGCCGGACAGAAACTGTATTCATCCGCAATCCGCCTCTACAACCAACTGACTGGACGGACCGCCTTTGATCCCTTCATTGACCACGGAACATTGAAGGTGCAGGACGATGGAAGCCTCTTGTTTCGATTCTGGTGGGAGTCGAAGAACGATTATGGTCCGCCGATCACCCTGGTCCGAGGCACGATCGACGATGTGCGACGACGACCAGAGGACTTCCCACCCGATTAGACGTTGAAAAGGAAGTGGCAGATGTCTCCGTCTTTCATGATGTAGGCTTTGCCCTCCACACGGAGCTTTCCGGCCTGGCGGATGGCCGCTTCCGTTTTGTAGGTCTCCAAATCGGGTAGCGTGTACACTTCGCAACGAATGAAGCCCCTTTCGAAGTCGCTGTGAATGACGCCTGCGGCTTGGGGGGCGGTCGCTCCGATGGGAATCGTCCAGGCCCGAACTTCCTTCGGTCCTGCTGTGAAGTAACTCTGGTACCCCAGTGTGCGGTAGGCTTCCCGAGCGAGCACAGACAGGGCCGGTTCTTCCAGGCCGACAGACTCCAGCATCTCCCGGCGATCAGCCGGTTCGAGTTCGGCGATCTCGGCTTCCAGTTTCGCACAGACGACGACGAGGCCGGCACCCGTCTCTTGGGCGTAGTTGCGGACCTGCTGGACGAGGGGGCCGTCGCCCAGAAGATCGTTCTCATCGACGTTGGCGACGTAGAGAACGGGTTTTGCCGTCATAAGTCCGTAACTCTGGACAATCTTCCATTCGGGGGGAGTGAGTTCAAGACTGCGGAGCGGTTTCGTCTGATCAAGGTGGGCGGCACACTTCTCGATGACCGCGAGGCGTTCCTTGGCCTCCTTGTCGCCGCTACGGGCGGTCCGTTCCGCTTTGCCACGGGCGTTCTCCAGTGTCTGGAGATCCGCAAGCATCAGTTCCGTTTCCACAATTTCAATGTCCGACATCGGATCGACGCCACCAGTGACATGGGTCACATCGGGATCGTCGAAACAACGGACGACCTGCATGATCGCATCGACTTCGCGAATGTGACTGAGGAACTTGTTCCCGAGTCCTTCGCCTTCGCTGGCTCCTTTGACGATGCCGGCGATATCGACCAGCTTCAAGGTCGCGTGAATGACTTTCTGCGGCTTGAAGTAGCCCGCGATCGTTTCCAGCCGCGTATCGGGAACGGGAACAATCCCCTCGTTCGGCTCAATCGTGCAGAAGGGGTAGTTTGCACTCTGGGCGGCTTGAGAACTGGTCAATGCGTTGAACAGTGTACTTTTGCCCACATTGGGGAGTCCGACAATTCCAGCTTCCATGGATCCGTTTTCCGGTCAATGCGACGTCTCGCGACGGAGACAGGAGAGTTCATTCTGAATTGAAACGGGGAGCGCCCGTTCTCATCTTTCAAGACGGGCATTATTTCAGTCCGCCTCGAAATTGAAAGGAGGCACCGCCCCATCACCGGATTCTGGAAAACCCGAGACGCTGATCGCTCTGTTGATTCACAACAGGGACCATCGATGCGACCACTGGTTCGATTCCCCTTGCGGCGATACTCGCCCGTCAATTTAGGGAGGTGAGGAAGTCTGACCGGGTCGATCCGATTATTCCCGATAATTTGTCTGCAACGGTCCTATCTATTCTGCAATTTGTCCCCCCAATGGTTCGACAGAAGACTACGGACGACCGGAACACGTTTCGTTCGATAGCGTGATTCTGTCCAAAACCCGTAGTTTTCGCTCAACAGGGACAACGATGCGACCGACAGCATCCGGCACACATGGAAGGCGATGGGGCACTCGCTGGTGCGTGGTCCTGCTCTGTCTGCCACTCTGTTTGAGTGCGTGCGGCATTAGTCGTGACCACGCCAAATGGATGTTTGGTGAGAAGTTCTACCTCGGTGAAGAACGGCAGGCGGAGTATATTGGTCACGCGACCAAGATTGCCTATACGGAAGTCGAGCAGCCGCCAAATCCCGATGTGAACTTTGCCATTCCGCCCCGAACCATTCGGAATTCCGGGGACGAAGAGGTTTGGGATCTGACACTGACCGAAGTCATTCAGATCACCCTCGCCAACAGTAAGGTGATCCGTACCCAGGGGCAGTTCCTCAATCCGGGGAACACAATCTTAAATAATCCCGATTTTGCCCAGACGGTGTTTGATGCTGCGATCCAGGAATCGGGGGTTCTGTTCGGTCAACGGGGTATTGAGGCGGCTCTCTCGGATTTCGACACGCAATTCACGACTCAAATGCTCTGGGGGCGTGATGAGACCGTTCAGAATAACACGTTCTCGGCCGGTTTCCCCGCTGGGAATACCTTGTCGGAAGAGACCGGTGCTTTCAATTCGTCGTTGCAGAAACGGTTGGCAACGGGCGGTCAGGTCGGAGTCTTTCACAACTGGAATTACACGGGTCGAAATGTTGGGGTGCCTCCGCAGTTGTTTCCTTCCGTTTATGAAGGAAACGTCAGCATGCAATTTCGGCAGCCCTTGCTGGCCGGGGGCGGAACGGAATACACCCGGATCGCAGGTCCTGTATCGACAAATATCCAAGGCGTGACCGGGGTCCAACAGGGGGTCATCATTGCCCGAATCAATAACGATATCGAGCTTGCCGATTTCGAACGGGCCGTGCATCAGATGATTCATGATGTGGAAGC
The DNA here is from genome assembly GCA_020426125.1 of Planctomycetaceae bacterium. Lineage (GTDB taxonomy): Bacteria > Planctomycetota > Planctomycetia > Planctomycetales > Planctomycetaceae > HKST-UBA70. The sequence continues at coordinate 1,862 of JAGQQQ010000597.1, read as the reverse complement.
CATGTACTGGCAACTTCATCTCTCTTATCGGAGTTTCGAGACACTCAGAGAGTCCCGGGAAGCGGCCAAAGATGCCTGGGAAGTCGTCGCAAAACAACAATATGTGGACACTGGGGCTGGCGGCGCCCAGGAAACCGAGTTGAGAGACATCTATTATGATTTGAAAGGGCGAACGGACCTTGCTCGAGATCAGATTTACTCGCAGGAAGCCCAACTCCGATTGTTGATGGGGCTGTCTGTCAACGACGGTCGGGTGATTCGACCGGTGGACAATCCCTTGACTGCGGAGTTCATTCCCAATTGGGAAGTCTCTCTCGCCGATGCTTTGGCGGGGCGACCAGAACTGCGTCGGCAAAAATGGAATATCCGGAGCATTGAGCTTCAGTTGATTGCCGCAAAGAATCTGACTCAACCGCGACTCGACTTTGTCTCCTCGTACCAGGTCAACGGTTTTGGTGACGACCTGTTTGACGCCGGGGGGGGGGACGATAGCGATCCCGCGAATCCCGACCGTTTCGCAAGTGCCTATGAACGGTTGCTCAGTGGAAATGAGACGGGTTGGAACCTGGGATTCGAATTCTCAATTCCGATTGGACGGAGATTTGCCCTTGCTCAAGTCCGCTCGCTGGAGTTGAAACTGGCCAAGGCCCAAGCGATGCTCGAAGAGGCGGAAGTTGAAATCAGTCACGAGGTCGCGTCGGTGTTCCGTGATTTGGACCGGACGTACCTCACAATGGTTAACGCGTATAATCGACTGCAATCGGCGCGAGATCGTCTCAATTACGCCAAGTCTCAGTATCGATTGAATCCGGAACGATACACGATCGACTCAGTCGTCCGTGCCCAATCGGGGCTGGCTCAGGCCGAGTTGCAGTTCGCGTCCGCAATGGTTCAGTACAACACATCCCTATCAGACCTGTACTACCGCACGGGGCAGATCCTCAGCATCAACAATGTCCATCTGATGGAAGGTCCCTGGGTGCCGCCTGCGTACAAGGACGCCAAGGAACAGTACGACGCCCGGAAGCACGCGAATCCGAATCCATTCCTGCATACGGAGCCGTAACGGGAATCGGGATGCGGGGGAAGCGACTCGGGAGAAGCAACCGTGCGTGCCGGAACCGGATTAGGCAGCCGTTTGGTGCGAGCTGAATCTGGGACGTTGTCGACGAGACTGTTCCAGATACGTGTCGAGCAATTCCTCGACGCTCTCGCTTCGGCTGACAAAGGCGGGCAAGCAGAGAGGGGACCGACCGGGGTGAGCCGTTAGGTCGAGCAGCAGAAAATCGAGCCCCAGGACAGTGACCTCGCGATAGGACCCGATCTCTTCCCACGAGAACGCCTGACCAGTTCCGAGAAGGCAATGTTGCTGGATCCCATCACAGTGGATCTCGTATCGGCAGCCAAAACACATCAGCGGCACGATCACGATGCAGAGCGTCGCGACCAAGAGCGGCAGGGCAACGAGTAACAACTGCCAGTCCCAGCTCCCCGCGAGCAGCACAACCGTTTCCGCAGCCGCGAGTGCATAGACGAAGATCGTTGGCAGCACGACCCGCACCATCGGCCGAAACTCTTCATGCCGAAAGCAGTAGTGAATGGGAGTCGCAGCCAAGTTCATTTCCATGCTCCCTTGGAGGGATACCGAGAACGCAATTTGTGTATTTTACGTGAAGATTGCTTGAATACCCTGTTTTTCTTGGAATTGAAACTCCTGGATACCAGAAAATCTTGAGTCGGCCCAGATCAATTGGCGGAGTTTGATGATTTGGACGGCATCAACGAGCGAGGCAGCAATGCGACGAACAATTGGCCCTTCCGCGCTGGAATTGGCGATTGGCGACATCACCGAAGAGATGGTG
>JAGQQQ010000596.1 GCA_020426125.1 Planctomycetaceae bacterium | reverse complement strand
GGGTTGCGGGAGGAAACATCTGTCCGTGTGGGCCTGGATGCGGTAGAGTTTGATTGTGATCTCGCATCGCTCGATCAGAATCCTTTCAAAATGACAGACCCCAGCTCCTCAAAAATCGAATCCCCGCAACGGAGGCCGGTCAGGCGTCCTCGTCATCTCCGCTGGGTCATTTGGGGTCTCGTGGGCCTGTCGGCTCTGATCCTGGGCGTATGCCTTCAACCCCGTCATGGCCTGAATCCTCTGGAACAGCAACTGATCGGGGCCTGGCACATTGAGTTCGACACTTCCACGCGACCCGACCTGCGTGAAGTGATCTACCTCTTTACACCGGACCGGCAACTGAAGACGTGGTTCCGAGAACCGGAGCGGGGGTGGCAAGCCAGCCGCGGCAATGGCTCACTGTGGGCAGTTCAACAACGGCAACTTGAGGTGGGGCCCTGGAATTCGGGGAAGCCTCTCCGTGTGCGATTGTGGGAGTCTCTATTCCAAGTCTTGAATACATCGGACTACTCTCTCGACACCCGTGATGAAATCCACTCCGTCTCCGACAAGGCGATGGTGATGATCCACTCGACTCAAGTCGTTCCCACATTGTCCGGTCGAATTCGCGGAGCGCATCGGAAATCGACCTCCTTGCAGGTCATGCGATGGACGCGGATTCCTCCTGAAGACGTTTCTCAACTTGTGTCTCGCCCCCCGTCAGGCGAAGAACCAGGGAATTCGAATGAATAAGAGCCGGGTGCGTATCAACTTCAGAACTCTCATGTTGCGAACCCCCTGAATTGATAGGGACTCGACCAGCGTCCACAGGCTCGTTGGCCTGCTCATCGAAGGTGCTTCAACGTGTTATTCCAGGTCAAACGCTCCAGTATCAGTCGATGACGACGTTCCCTCACTCAAGCCCAAATGCCGCAACCGAACAACCGGCGGAACGGGGCCGCCGTCGGCTCCGTTGGGTGGTCTTGGGCATCGTGACGTCGCCGCTTGTTCTGCTGTCACTCTACGCCTGGCTCCGGGAACCGCTTACGCCGTTTGAGAAGCAGCTAATCGGGACGTGGCAGATTGAAGTGGCGGGGCAACGCACTGTCATCCTGAGGCTGTTCGAGGATCGCGGACTCAATGCCTGGATTCAGGAGCCGGGGGAGTCATTCGAAAGCTTGGGAGATAGCGATCTTCATTGCTGGTCTTGTCGGAAGGGGGATTGGAAGACGTTTCCCCGGCTGTCTCGGGTCTGGCCACATCTCAACGTCCCGATGCTGGTCAAGTCTCAACTTTATGATCCTCTTTTAAACAAGACTCGCTCATCCACCTTCACCCAACTCACATGGATCAACCGAGATAACCTGATGGTGGCCGAAGTTCATTTGCGGTCGCCAACTCACTTGGGTCGGCTGAATGGAGAACGAGAGGAGTCAATGTCGGTGCGTCTTCGCAAATGGACGCGAATTCCTGAAGACTCGCCATCTTTACGCACCTTGGAAGGATGGGATTCGGACGAACCGTAACGCCCGATGGATTGCGCAACTGTCGGTTCTTAGAGGAATCACCGAAGGCGGTCACGCACGGGCGCCAAGTCGCAATGACGCGAGGGACGCTTCGAAACGCCCATTGCCGCTCTGTGTCCTTGCGGCTTTGCGTTTTCCCGATACGGGATGCGGACGGCAGGTGGCGACTTTCCATACGGCTGCGCCCCATTTTATCTCGTGAATGCTCGATGAATAAGCGAATGTGGTTCGACCTGGGCGGAGAACCTCGTCGTCGAGAACAACAGTCGTCGAAGGCTTCGGCGAACAAGCCGACCAGCGGCACACTTTCGTTCTCGATTACCATTATCCGAAGCGGACTGAGATCACGACGCCAGATTTTTGCAGAGGTGGAAACAACAGAGCCTGCCAGTGTGCCGCTGGCAGGCTCTGTTCCGAGAGAGTGTGCCCAGACAAGCCACGGCTCTCGGAGAGGATATTTTGGGGCGGGGTTCGGGTGTCGAGTTTCGGAACATGAACTCGACTCCAGAACCTCAAGTTTTTATTCCACCAGTTCAAGTCGGCCGTCTTGGTGTTGGCGGATTGCGGGGCCGACGGCGTCCGGTGCTGACGGATGAATCTGCAATCGGATTCGTTCCCCGGCCAAAACTCCCTCGACCGACAAGAATGATAGATCGCCGGAGTTGTCGAGGCAGACGTGGCTGTTGGGGAAGGCGTTCCAGTAGATGTGTTCAACTCGGTCGAACCGGTCGTGCAGGTCCGTCAAGCTGAATCGAAAGTTCACGGGAGACCGCTCGCCGTCTTCCGCTCCACCGACAATCTCCGTTTCGCCGAGAAACATCGCAAGTTCCCAGCCATCGTCCGCCTGCTGGGCTTCATAGCCGACTCTCGCGACGCCGGAGAACGGCTCGAAATTCTCGGTCAGGGAATGAATGAAGTCGACCAGCCAGTCCGGGAGAACGGGTCGCGCCGGTCGTTCTGGAGACTTCTCCAGTTGACGAATCAAATGTCGGATCACAAGGTGCGAGTGGCTCAAGTGGATACTCCCCGGGTCTCTGCTCTACGTGTTTCAATCTTCGATAGCTGTCGGCACGGGCCGCTCCGTGCTGCTTTATTGGTCGGGCTCACGAGTCCAATTCACCCGAGTCATGGTCGCACTCCTGCATGCCTGATGTATCGGGACAGGGCCGAACCATGTTTCAACGAATTATGAAGAGGACCTTCAGATGGCCTCGCCCCGGTCACCGTGCGCCGAACGTGCGGGCCGTAGCGTGAAGCTTGCAGCGCCACTGCCGATTACACCCGGTCGGACCCATCTGCGCAGCGATGGCGGCTGATCCGGTTATGTCGGCCAGTCTGATCGAAGTCGCTTGATCCCAATTTCAAGTTGCGGGAACCCGCTTACTGGGATACGGTCCGTCTCTTCAAAACCTCGACAGCCAGGATGGGATCCATGAGCCTGACCGACTACGAAAAACTGGGCGCCTTCTATCTCGGGCGAGATTACGATCTCGCCTCATCGCAGCTCCAAGACTCACTGCTGATGTACAATGCGAAGGACCTCACGACACACGCTGTGATTGTCGGGATGACCGGGAGCGGAAAGACCGGCCTGGGCATCACACTGCTCGAAGAAGCCGCGATTGATGGCATCCCCGCGATCATCATCGATCCCAAGGGGGACATGGGCAACCTGCTGCTGAACTTCCCGCAGTTGTCTCCGCGAGACTTCGAACCCTGGGTGGATCCGAACGAAGCAATGCGAAAGGGAATGACACCGCGAGAGTATGCCGCAGAACAGGCCAGTCTTTGGAAAGCAGGACTTGCCAGTTGGCAGCAGTCCCCGGAACGAATCGAACTGCTGCGGAACGCGGCGGACGTTGCGATCTACACACCCGGCAGTGATGCGGGATTGCCTCTCAGCGTCCTGAAATCGTTGGCTCCCCCAGCCGATATGGCCACGACCAGCAAGGACATGCTCCGGGAACAGATCTCGACGGCGGTCTCGGGCCTGCTCACGTTGCTCGGCTTCGATGCGGACCCCATTCGCAGCCGTGAACACATCTTACTCACCAACATCGTCGACGCCGCCTGGAAACAAGGGCGCAGTCTCGACCTCGCTCAATTGATTCAAGAGATCCAGAATCCGCCGTTTCAGCGGATCGGCGTCATGAACTTGGAAACGGTCTTCCCCGCGTCCGATCGTATGGACCTCGCGATGACCATTAACAATATTCTCGGTTCCCCGAAGTTTGCCGGGTGGATGCAGGGGGAACCACTCGATATCCAAAAACTGCTCTACACGGACGACGGGAAACCCCGGCTGGCTGTGTTGTCGATCGCTCATCTGAGTGATCAGGAACGGATGTTCTTCGTCACAATCCTGCTCAATGAGTTCATCGCCTGGATGCGGCGGCAGAGCGGGACGTCCAGTCTCCGTGCTCTACTCTACATGGACGAAGTCTTCGGCTATCTCCCGCCGACGGCGAATCCCCCATCGAAGCTGCCGATGTTGACGCTGCTCAAACAGGCCCGGGCGTTCGGAATCGGTTTGGTGCTGGCGACGCAGAACCCGGTCGACCTCGACTACAAAGCGTTGTCCAACGCGGGAACCTGGTTCCTTGGACGCCTGCAAACGGAGCGGGACAAACTCCGCGTCCTCGACGGCCTCGAAGGGGCCTCCACCGCCGCGGGGACTCGCTTCGACCGGGACCGGATCGAACGCATTCTCTCGGGTGTCAAGAGCCGTGTCTTTCTGATGAATAATGTGCACGATAGTCAGCCCTCCATTTTTCAGACGCGATGGGCGCTCTCCTATTTGCGAGGTCCCCTCAATCGCGAACAGATGCAAACGTTGATGGCCGACCGCAAGTCGCAGTCCCGATCGAGTGGCGGCGGAATGGCGAATCTCGTTTCAGCCATGCACGCTCCCGCCGGATCTCAAGAAGGGCATGCCCAACCACCCGTTCTCCCAGATGGCATTCTCCAGAGATTTGTCACGGTGGATCGCTCCGTTCCCCGCGACGCCTCGATTCTCTATCGCCCCTGCCTGCTCGCCACCGCGCGACTCCACTTCGTCGATTCCAAGTCGAGCGTTGATCACTGGACACAAACGGCACGCCTTGTCGAACTCGATGGTCGGGGAACCATCGGCAAAGATCCCTGGGATGACTCCTTGCCGATCCGCCCCGATGAACTCAGCGTAAATGAACCGGAACCGAATTCCCGGTTCGAGGACTGTCCCGCCGAGTGCGTGAAGAGTTCGTCCTATCGAAGTTGGGGATCGTCGCTGAAGAGTTTCCTGTATCAGAATGAGCAACTCGAACTCGTCTGCTGTCCTGAGTTGAAGACGTATTCTTCTCCCGATGATCGCGAAGGCGACTTCAAAGCGAGGCTTGCCCATCAGGCCCGGGAGATGCGGGACTTGGAAATGCAGAAGCTCCAGCGGAAGTACGAGTCCAAGATTAAGACGCTCCAGGATCAGTTGGAACGGGCGGAAGACCGGGTGGCCGAGGAAAAGGAGCAAGCGAACTCGGCCACCATGTCGGCGATGCTGTCGTTTGGGACGACGGTGTTGGGGGCGCTCTTCGGTCGCAAGAAGATCAGTTCGACCACCATTTCCAAAGGGGCCACCAGTATGCGCTCGGCCTCCCGGGCCGCCGACCAGCGAGGGGATGTCGGCCGGGCAATGAAACGTGTCGCGAAGAAGGAAGACGAACTGCAAGACCTGGAGGAGAAACTGGAAGTCGAACTCCAACACATCCGCGACGAGTTCGAAGCCGCGAATCTCACGGTAGAATCTTACCCGGTGAAGCCCCGCAAATCGGATATCACCGTCGACGAAGTGACACTCGTCTGGCTCCCCTATCAGCGAGCCCCCTCCGGCGACTGGACGCCAGCCTTCGGCGATGGTTTCATGGCGGAGAGATAACGCAAGGGGCCTGATGGCATGCTTGCATCGCGGGGTGGCCCGGCCAAAAAATGGCCGGGTCGCGTAGCGACAAGAAGCTTCCCCATCCGCGTCCATTGTCGATTGAGAGCCTCCCTACAGGACTTTCGCTAAGTGAATGGCTTCTTGTGCCCGCCGCACCCACCCGATTCTCCGGT
>JAGQQQ010000595.1 GCA_020426125.1 Planctomycetaceae bacterium | reverse complement strand
ACGTGATACCACATGTTCCACTCGGCCACACGTTCGGTGTTCATCGTCGAGATGAAGTCAACAGCTGGAACAAGTCCGCCGACCGGCCCGGGAACCTTGTGTGTGACATCCACGATAAACTCATTGGCGCCGATGCCATCGAACGCCGGAATGTTGAAGTTGGGCAGTTCGTTGGGACCATCTTTTCCGTCGGTGTCTGGAATTCGGCCAACGAACGTTGTTATTCCCGCTGCCGAATGGGCCGGACCGCAGACTGCCCCTTGCGCCTTGGCCCATCGCAGCGTATTGAGCCCCAGCGTTGGCCAGTGGTCCTTCGATTCGCCGCCGGGATAGATTTGCTGTTTGAGATTCAGCAGGTTCAAGTGTCCAGAGGCATGCGAACCAAACCCGGAGACTTCAACGTCGTACCGCAGGGTATATGGGTATTGCGACTGCTCTGCGACTTCACCGGTGAAGAACCGTTTCTGAAAATCGAAGCAGGGTCCCCATGTGAGACAACAACCGACCTTCAGGTCCTCTCCCATGATGTGCCGGATCATGTCACCCGGTTCGACACCCTCGGTCGGATTGTTGTAGTGCAGACATCCGGCCGCGTGGATGTGATGATCTCCCGACCACCAGCCGTCGATTGATGGGTCGATCCAGCGATCAATTCGATAGATCAACTCCGTCGGGTCATTGCCAACGACAAGCTGTTTCGTCTCCGGAATCGTTTCTGGTCCTCGCGAGCAATGGATTGTGTACTCGCCAGGGGGCAATGCAATGCTCTCTCCATCACCCCGGTAGATCTGCCGATGAAAGAAGAAGTCCGGAGCAAGTCGCTTCGACTGAGCTGGGTACACTCGTCCTTCGCGGTCACGAATTTCGAATCGGGCGAAAGCAGGCAGGCCTTCGGCGTCGATCACACGAAACGTCACGGGAGTCGCGGGCTGACAATCGAAACTGACGGGCAGCTTGGCCCAATCGTCTGATCGCTGCGCTGAGTACAAGTCAATCCAATCAATCCGCGTCTTGCCCGGTTTGACCAGCGGATCGAGACGTACACCCGCCAACTCACCTTCGACATGAAACGGAACTTCGTACAAGTACTCCCGTCCCGGTTCGAGCACGAAGCTTGTCTGCCGATCGCCCGTGGCCTGCGGGATATCCCTGGTCCACCAGAATAACTGACCGATACCGTCTACTTCGGACTGCGCCCAGAAACGGAGAAGCATTGGTCCTCCCCTGGCTTTGACATCGGCCCCCATAAACGGGTCCTCTCCAGTTGAAGTGACATTCAGCGACCCATCTTGTGCGGCGATTTCGATCTGGTTCATCTCCCGCCAGCCATCGGTGTCGAGATCGAATCGCCATTCCCGGATCAGCGCCCCTTCGTCACCTGCCTTGCTGCTGATTGTGAATTCCAGGATTGCTTCCCTGGGACCGGTATCGCGGCTGTAGATTTGGATGATGCGGTACTCCAGTTCCAGGCCGCTGAGATTCGCCTTGAGCGGTCGCCCCTCGAATGAGGAGAGCTGCATCCAGCGTGATCGAACCTGGTCAGCCGGTGCGTGTGGCAACGGCTGAGCGTTAGGGCTTTCAACGAGCAGACGAGTCGCTCGCCCCGGCTTGTTGACCACTTTGACGAGAAACGTCCGCCATCCCTGTTCCAGCAATTCCCGAGAGGCTTGTCCCGGTTTCACCAGTGGAGCACCATTTTCCCGGACGGAAACTCCCGCCAAACAATGTGGATCGAGCAACAACTGCACGCGTCGAGTGACCTCCCGTGAGTCGTCTGTGACAGAAAGCAGCTTCAGCTCATTGATGACTGAGTCGGGTAGCGGACTGCCGATGTAGTCCATCGCCTCAATCAGCCGGGCGATCGATGCCAGCAGAGGTTGCGACTCAACCTGAGAGACCATTGGGAGTGTCGCTGCGCTAAGCGACGTCTGCTCAATGGTATTCTGATCGGCTCCGCTCGCATCTGCGTTCGCCATCTGCACCCGGTTCTGCCAGAAGACTTGAGAGGTCAGGTGTGGTTCAAGAACGGTACGCAGGTCATCGGCATCAGTGACATTCCGGTAAACTCGCTCAATTCGCTCATCAACCCACTTCAGAAAGAACTCCGCTGATGACTTGCTGATTCGCTGCTCGCCAGCTGGGCCATCGATATACCACGGAGCGGTCGAGGCGAAGCGAAACGTGGAATCAACGTCGGCGATCGCTCGCACCAGAAACCATCCCGGTTCATTGACCGTCAAAGAGGCCGACAGCGATTGACCTGTCTCATCCGAACATGGGATCCGATTCACGATCTGCCCATTGTGAATCACTTCAACATGGGAGACTGGATCGTTTGAAGTCAAAGCGATCTGCAGTTTCATCTCGCGCGGTTGGTCGGCTGACAGTTTCATGACATGGCCGGGAAGCTCACCGTTTGCCGTGACTCGCAGAAGTGGTCCGTTCGTGACAAAGCATCGTCCCTGCGCCAATGCGGCGAACCAGGCGTCGCGTGTGAATTCCCTTTCGCCAGGGTGAACGTAGACACGGTTGTATCCCACGGGATTGGGCAGCACTCCGGAGGCGCTGCCTGCCGATGGTGGGATACGCAGTCCCGCATTCAACACGTGATAGTAAATCTCCTGAGTCCAGTAGCCATTCCCGTTTGGGTTGGGAAGCCGCGAGACCTCGCGGAGGCGGCCCCAGGCTTCGTTCTCTAACATTCGGCTGCGACACATATGATTGTTCGCCAGACCGATGGAGTTCATTTGTCCGGACGCCAGCCATGTCGGGACGTCCCACCAGAACGGTTTTTCGATGTCGATCCAGACATCTGCGTTTAGCTGGCGAGCGCGGCCAACGAATTGCATCGGCGTTGGGACTTCGCGTGACTTCGCAGTCAGGTCGAGTGGACTGTCCAGTCCGAAGTACAGAAGTGCTCCTCCTTCACGTTCATCCTCTCCGGCTCGAAGTTCGTAGATTCGTCCTCCGTCAAATGTGACCTGCGTCTGCTTTCCTTCGGGAAGTTGTCCGCCTGGTGCATTCCACCATTCGATGACCGGCGCGAAGTCCAGATCTTCGGCAAGCATCAACTGTTCAATCTCATCGACCGGACGATGCACGTGCAAATCGCCGCTGTACCAGCCCTCGTCACGAAGTGAAGCAATGCGTTTGATCGTGATGTTCACGATTGCCGTTTGATCGACCGAGACGGTGACCGTTCCCGAAGCTTGCTCATGCTCCGGTCCCCGTTCGATCTGCCAGGTGTATTCTCCTGGTGGGACCTCAACGGACGCTCGGCCGTTGCAGACAAAGTGATCATTCCAGAATGGCTGCCCGGGTGCTCCATGCGGTTTCCCTAAGGCATCAAACAGGTGAACACGGCAGGGAAGAGGCTGCTGCTCGCCGTTGTTCACCTGAAAGAGGATTGTTCCGGTCTCTGCCGCTGCCAGTTCTGCAGACAATGAGGCGACCAGAATCAGGGCCGTCATATAGCAACAGGAGGAAACGATGTTGACGATGTGATTCATGTGGCTCATGTGAACTCCCTTCGATCAGTCGAATGATTTCAACAATCTGCTGGCCACGGCATCGTGGTCGAGCGGTTGGTCATTTGGTTGATCGTGAATGAGAACGGCATACGACAATCGAAATGGCTCGCCCCGTTTGACCCAGGTCTTGATATAGGGCTCGCGACGTTCCTTCGGCTGCTTGGGAAAGGGATTCGTCACAACAACGCCGTAGTCTCGCGCATGCAGCCAGGAAGGACGGGGGTTATTCGGACTGGGGACGACCATCATGCCGACCTGTCGTCTCTGGCCGACCTCTGAGTCAACAGTGCCGAAATAGTCAAACCACTTCACTTCCTTGCCCCAAACCTCTGCCCCGTTGCGTTCGCCGCGATTGTTGACAATCGTGCCGTTGCCGCCCTGAACTCGAATGGGAGAAGCGACTCGAACAGCAAGGCCCGACTCTTCCTGATCGCCGAAGTAGAAATCATGTTCGTCGGAACCATACATCGCATCAATTCGGATCAACATTCCTTCGGGAACGATTTCAAAACGGTAGCGGCAGATTTCGGTACAGACGACACGTTCACCGTCTTCGCTCATCAACTGATTCCGGACCAGGAAGTTGCCGTTTGTCCTGTCGCCGGTGGGGCGTTCGATG
>JAGQQQ010000594.1 GCA_020426125.1 Planctomycetaceae bacterium | reverse complement strand
TACGGATTCTTCGGGCGGTGCGTGTTCTCATGGCCGATTGAGCCGCGAATGCCGATGTTGACGAAACTGCGGTGAGACCACCACACCGTTTCGGGAAGCGATGATCCCAGCCGCTGGATGCGACCTCCGGCAGGAGTGGGCTGGCGTTTTCGCGTGGAGTGGTGTCTCTTCTCGGCTTTTGAAAACAGCTTTCTGTTCTGAGGAACAAGTGTTTCCAGAAAAGCCTTCCGCGGAGGACGTCACTTCGATTCTCGTTCAAGGTCTCCCCCCCATGAAAGGCATATTCACCGTGGCAATCAGGGCTCGGCAAAGACTCGGCAAATATCGCATTGAGAAGCGTCTCAGCGAGGGGGGCTTTGCGACGGTTTACCGAGCCTTCGACACCATCGAAGGGGTCCACGTGGCCTTGAAAATCCCACATGGCACTCCGTTGACGGACGATGCCCTGAAAGACTTCCGGCGAGAAGTCCGGATGGCGGCGAAGCTCGAACATCCCAATATCCTTCGATTGAAAGACGCCTCCCTGATTGATGATCATTTCGTGATCACATTTCCCCTGGGCGAACGGACTCTGGCCGATCGGCTGGCGAAGCGTGTTTCGTTAAAAACCGCGTTAGGGTTTGCGGAACAAATGTTGGAGGCCCTCGCCTATGCCCACCAGCAGCGGATCGTCCACTGCGATGTGAAACCGGAGAATATGGTCCTTTTCGCGGGCGATCAGCTCAAGTTGGCGGATTTCGGGATCGCAAAGTTTGCCCAGAAGACGATTCGTGGATCGGGTACCGGAACGGTGGGGTACATGGCTCCGGAACAGGCCATGGGGAAACCTTCGCCCCGATCCGATGTCTTTTCCGCGGGATTAATCATCTATCGGATGCTTTCCGGGGAATGGCCCGATTGGCCGTATGACTGGCCGCCGCCAGGAATTCAGAGGCTCCGCCGACGAGTTCACCCCGACTTCGTTGCATTTTTGCAGAAAGCTATCGATCCTGATCCTCGGCGCAGGTACCGCGATGCGGAGCAGATGCGTAATGCGTTTTTGAAACTGAAATCGAAAGTCCTCAGTTATGCCGAGCGACGTCGAAGCCGATCGGCTTGAATCGGCCCCGAAGTCCACCGAGATTGCGGAAACGGAATTCGCGGAAATCGTCAGGGCGGGAATCCCAGGTCCCCATCTGGAGTTTCCCGATCCGTCTCCAGTCGTCCGCGCGGATGCTCTCCGAAGGTCTCCTCCGGAGATTCCGGAAGTGGAGTTCGCGGAGTTCTGCCGGGGAGAGATTGCCAGCTTCTCGATGAAGTCTCCCAGAAAAGAAACCGCGAATGAAGACGCTTACGCCAGTATCTTCGTTACGGAAGAGCGGGGAATGTTGCTCGTTGCCGACGGCCTGGGGGGCCACCGAGGCGGACGAAAGGCGTCCAACCTGCTGAAGACATCATTGACGAAAGTCGTGCCGCGGCTGCTTCCTCGCCCGTCAAATTCGATTCTCATCAGCAAAGTCATCGACGTCCCCGTTCCAGGAGACCGGGGGGAACCTGACAGCCGGTCCGTGCTCCTGGACCAAATTGAAAAAGTCAATAAACGCCTGATTCGTTCGCGCATGGGGGCCGGGACGACGCTGGCTCTCGTGGAGATCAAAGGCAAACGGGTTCGCACCTTCCACGCTGGCGATTCCGAGATCCTCATCATGAGCCAACGCGGCAACCTCAAATACTCGACGGTGTCGCACTCGCCGATCGGCTACGCCTTTGAGTCGGGGATGATGACAGAGGAAGAGGCGATTCTTCATCCGGACCGACACCTTGTGTCGAATGTTGTCGGAAGCGACTTGATGTCCATTGAGATGGGGCCATGGATCACGTTGTCGGCCCGAGACACGGTCCTGCTCGCGACCGACGGACTCTTTGACAACCTGCTGCAATCCGAAATCGTCGAGATCCTGCGGATTGGCCGCCTTCATGAGAGTGTGGCGGAACTCGCTGAGATCGCGATTCAGCGGATGCTGAGTCCGATGGAGGATTTTCCGTCGAAACCGGACGACCTGACTATTCTCGCCTATCGCGGGTCCCGAACACGGCGAAAGCGGAAGTCCGAAAAGAATGCCGTCAGAAAATGAACGTCGTCTGCCGTCGACTCACTTCCAGTCGCTCCGAATCTTGAGACCCACCTCCGGGTCGTGCATCACGGCCGACGCCAGTTGGACAGACTCCGCGCCAGCGTCGAGATATCGTCGGACATCGCGAGCGGTCTCAATTCCTCCGACGCCGACGACTTTCAGGTGGAGATCCCGGCGCGAGATGAGATCGCAAATCGCCGACACTTGTCGTAGCGACGCTTCGCGAGTCGCAGTACCGCAAATCCCCCGCGAATTCCCTTCGAACAGGGGAGATCCATCGGGAGCATGAACCCTACCGGGAATGCTGTTTGTGGAGACGATGGCGTCGACATAAGGGGCAACCTCCTCCACAAGGGATTGCAGATTCTCCTGATCCGGCTGAAACCCAATCTTGATCAGCAACGGGAGATCGCGGCTGAGCCGCTGGTCGACCGTTCGCGCAACGAGTTCCGCCGCGTCTGGTTGCTGGAACAGTTGGCCATCGGGGGTGTCCACATTCGGACAACTGAAATTCAATTCGATGGCATCCGCCCCCGCCTCGGACGCCCATTGGGCACAATTCGCGTAATCTTCGGCCAACGCCGTTCGCGTTTCTCCAGGGACAGCCGTTCCAACGACTGAAACGGAAAGCAATTGCCCTTTTTTCATGATGCCTTTCGTCCAGCGAATATCCTGTTCCCAGAAGCTGGGATCCATGGAAGGCATCCCAAAGGAAACCGCCCATGTTCCGGTTTTTTCTGTCGTGGCGGGGAGGGAGTCATGCTTTCCTTCCAGTTGTTCGGTGAAGACCGGCACGAGATTCGGAAGGTCGTAGCATTCGCGAGGCCGGCTGCGGACCGTTTTGTAGGTGAACACGTCAAAACCCAGGGAAGCGTAGTAGGCGACCCATTTCCCGTTCAGCAAGGGACCGGCCGCGATTCCGAGCGGAGAACTGATCGGAAGGCCGCAAAAAGACCAAGCTCCCGGGATCGAAGGGGACTCCGTCGGTTGCACCGGCGCCGGGGGATTCGCGAAGTTATCGCGGTACGTCTGACAGAGGTTGTATACCGGCAAGGACATCGTTCCCAGAGTGTCTCAAGAATCTCCCCCAAATCAAGACGGAACTTTGCTGGCCGAGCGAAACTCACTCCATTGAGGATCCTGTGGGGAGTACATGTGGGGAATGCGGACGTCCAGTTTCGTCGATTTCCCTTCCCCTCTGACTATACCGAAATTTCGCAATCCCAAGGAGTTCTTACATGATCCTTTCGCCAACTGACAAACCGAATCGCATTGCCGTCGTCACTGGGGCGGGATCCGGGATCGGGCAGCACGTCGCCTGGAAGCTGAACAGCGAGGGGTTCACCGTCGTTCTCGCGGGACGGCGCGAATCCGCGTTGCATGAAACCGCTCGGCAAGCCGAGCATCCATCGCGGATGTTGACCATTCCAACGGATGTGACCCATCCAGAGTCCGTTGACCGGTTGTTCAACACGGTCAAGAACGACTTGGGAAGGTTGGACGTCCTGTTCAATAATGCAGGGATCAACGCCGCCGCCGTTGAGATCGACGAACTCCCCTTGGAAACTTGGAAGAAAGTGGTCGACGTGAATCTCACGGGGGTGTTCCTCTGCACGCAAGCCGCGTTTCGACTGATGAAGTCACAGAATCCGCAGGGAGGGCGAATCATCAACAACGGCTCCATTTCGGCGCATGTGCCGCGCCCGTTGTCGATTGCCTACACGGCGACCAAACACGCCGTGACCGGGCTGACCAAATCGACCTCGCTCGACGGCCGTTCGTACGGCATCTGTTGTGGTCAGATCGATATCGGCAATGCGGCCACGGACATGACGTCTCGAATGAGTGGCGGAGTTCGGCAGGCCGACGGAAGCATTTCCCCTGAGCCGACCATGAATGTTCAGCACGTCGCGGATGCCGTTGCCTATCTGGCCCAACTTCCCCTGGACGTGAACGTCCCCTTTGTGACCGTGATGGCCAACGGGATGCCGTACATCGGGCGAGGCTGATCGTTTCGCCGTGTCTCCCATCGCAACGATCGTCACATTCAACGACGAGAATTTACTTGTCCAACAGGCACGGACTCAGGATGGTAATCTGGTGCAAGGCTCGGGAGCCACGAGAACGCCTTCCCCTTCGTTCCCAGGTTCCGCGGTCGGGTTGGCCCGAAGGACGGCATCCGGTCCCCAGAATTCGCAAACGGACTCCAAGTGACAGAAAAAGAATGCCCCTTGTGGCGGAGATTCTCCGGGGTGTAAACTTACCGGTGGAAATTGCCGATTCTCCGCAGGATGTTCTGGAGTCGGCGTCGATGGCGGCTCTATGCAGTTTACGTGGTCGAAGGGATTCGCACGGTGATACTCACTCGCTCGATTCGTCGCAAGTTGGCCGTTCACGTCGCGCTGGTGATTTGTGTGGTCGCACTTCCCGTGATCTGCAGCGTCATTGGTGTCGCCTCATACCGACGAATGGTCAGCGACCTGGAATTGAGTATCACAAATGTTCCTCGCCGAGATGAGTTGATCGCGTCCGTGAGTTCGCTCCTCAAGCCGTTTAGTGTCGAGTTCCCCTCCGCGAAACGCTCTGAAGAAATCAGGCAGCGTGCGGCACAATGGCAATACGAGGAATTTGTCAAAGTCTTTCGCCGCTGCGTGCTCCGAGTCCGGGACTTTGAGAAAAGCTGGCAGCAACTTCCCGCATCACTGAGTCACGACCCCCGCGAGGAGATTGCTTACACGACCATGTTTTCTATGGTTGAATCTCGGCTCTACCTGATACAGGGTGGGATTGGAAACCTCGCCGATCCTGACCAGCGGGAAGCCCAAGTCTCCCTGATCATTCAGACGGTTGCCGAAGTCATCGAGGAGCTGGAGAAACTTCCTGATCCGGCAAACCGACTTGGCGCGTTGCTTCAGGAGGCCAAACAGGATTATCTCTTTTATCTGCGACTGGTCGCGGGAATGGGCGTACTTTCCTGTATCCTCGTCATGGCTCTCATGGCCTGGTCCTGGGCACTCATTCTGTCCCCGATTCGCAAACTGCACCTCGGGGTCAAACGGCTGGCGGCGGGAAACTATTCCTACCGGCTCGATGTGGGGACCAGTTGCGAGTTGTCCTACCTGGCGCATGCCTTTAATGAGATGGCGAACACCATTCAAGAAGATCGCGCCGACAAGGAACGGCAGATCGAGGAACGAAGTAAACAGCTCGTGCTCTCCGAAAGGCTGGCCGGGGCGGGATTCCTGGCGTCGGGAGTGGCTCACGAAATCAACAATCCTTTGGCAGTGATCATGGGCGCCGCATCCGGCCTGGAGTCCATTCTCGGTGGGGAAGTCCTCAACGGTTTACCCGAACGGGACCAAAACGATATTCGAGAATACTTGGTGTACATTCAGCAGGAAGCCGAACGCTGCGAGGGAATCACCCGAAAGCTTCTCGACTTCTCACACGGCAAAGGAGAAGAGAGGAACCTTTACGATGTCACCGCGATTGTTGAAGAAGTCGTGGGAATGGTCGGACATCTGAGCCGTTATCAGGATCGGACCGTGACCGTCAACACGCGGAATCCCCTGCGAGCCTGGATCAATTCGCCGGAAATCAAACAGGTGATCCTCAACCTGGTGGCCAACGCACTCGATGCGACCGATCCCGGAGGCCACGTTGATATCTTTCTGTCCGATCACAACGAGGAAGTCGAGGTCGCTGTCCAGGACGACGGATGTGGAATGACGCCGGAGCAGTTGTCACACCTGTTCGAGCCGTTCTTCACAACCAAGGACGTCGGCAAGGGGACCGGCTTGGGGCTGGCTATCACTCAGCGGATCGTCGTTGACCACGGCGGCACACTCGATGCCCATAGCAGTGGACCCGGACAAGGGTCTCGATTCAGCCTGCGACTTCCCAAACGGGAAATGGTCGTGAAAGCGGCCTGATTGCCGTCGTCAAAACCGCCCTGTCTCGCACCGAAATCGGCCATTCCGATTTAGCGAAAAACTTGGAAATCCGTCGATCCGACGGCGGATTGTCAGATCCGTCACGATTTCCCCTCCGTTCCTCACTCTTAAACGAGGAGCGCCCCCCTATAATGTTTCAGTTGGGGATGCTGAGTCGCCTTTCGCGGAGTTTCTCTGCGAAGGGTTTTGAACTCGTGTCAATGCCTTTCCCTCCTGAAGCACTTGCCCCCCGGATACGAGGAAACCATGTCTGAAGGACAATTGAGAA
>JAGQQQ010000593.1 GCA_020426125.1 Planctomycetaceae bacterium | reverse complement strand
TAGAGATTTCGCATTTTTACTATTATCCCTATAGGTTTTGACTGAGTCTCTTGGCATGATGCCAGCCCGTCCAAGAGGCTGCGCCCCAACGTAAACAACTTATTTACCTCAAAGCAGGGTAAATCACAGTAGAGCCGTGGTTGTCCGTTGTAGTTCTGTCGTAATGCTATGTAGTCAGCAGTTGGGGTAATATAGTAGGAAGCCTTTTATTCCTCAAGAACAATTTCTGAAAGGCGTTTTTGGCTGTACAGCCAAGAGGAATTCTGATTTTGGAACTCAAAGATTCCTTGGTCTGACTCTCATAGATAGGGGAACCCCAAACAGGAAAGGAAGGAATCTATGACACCTTGGGAAGTGAGAATCCGGCATATCTTCGCTTGGGGGACGTGTTCCAAGTCCCAGTATAACTTTTGCAACAGCGTACTGGACTGCATTGAGAGAAACAGGAACATGTACCCGACACCTGCCCAGAAGTGCATCTTGTCCCGCATCTATCGCCATTGTGAACGATTGGCCTTGGAGCAGGAGAAGATGAAGGAAGCGGAGTTGGAAGAACTTGTGTGAGGATAATATCAACAGGCACCGAAGCCCGTCTGGTGGATTCCAGACGGGCTTCTTGTCATCTCAGTCCAAATTTTGGACTGGTTGTCAGACATCTTTCAACCACTGAGTGCGAAGCCACATTGTCACTTCGTCAAACTGCTCCTGCTTGTCTCCATTCTCGCCAACGTAGTGCCTGTCAGCCACGGACGTTGGAGATTGCCCTAGAAAATACGTTTCCCACCCGTCGTGCCTCTTGCTGGCATCAATCAAGGTGGCACACCCAGAACGGATGTCCTTGGGGCGGTAGTGTGGCCCAGACTTGAATCCAGCTTCCACAATGGCGTCTTTGACTTTCTCGGCCACCAAGTCTTTGCGCCCGGCTGTCACGAGTGCTGCCCCCGTCTCGCTCGTCAGGACTCGCTCACCGTCCTTCTTTCCAAATTTCTTCAATAGCTTGAACGTTTCTGGCCACAGGGGGCGGTCTACGATGGGGGCATTGCTGTATCCAATGGCCCTGCTTCGTTTCCTCTTGATTCGTCCCTTCGTCCAATTCACCTGCTGTGGAGTGATGTCGGAAATGTCCTTGTTCGTGTACCCACAGTTTGCCATGAGCAAGATATACAGCCTTGCCAGTTCATCGGCCTTCTCGTAGACGGCTCGAAATGTCGCCACTGTCATTGGGTAGGGCTGTGGGTCAAAGGACAATTTCTTCCAGCCCCTTTTGCTCATCAGGTTGGGACGAGGAATCAGTTCCCTTTCCAACGCCATCCAGTCCACGAACAGGGAAAAGGTACTCAGGATGTTCAATGCCGACTTGGGGACAAGTTCTTCGTCTTCCACCTTGTCAATGAGGAAATCTCGAAAGTCTGCCACATACGCTGACGAGATGGCTTCAATGTTGTCAGCCACGTCCTCGGATGCCACATAATCCTTGATGGTCTTGCTGTGGGCTTCATTTTGGCCATACGTCGCCAAACTGGGGAAATCCTTGTGCTTCTCTGGATTCTTCGCTTTCAGCTTCCCGAGTCGCTGACGATGGGAAAGCCACTTGTCCAGTTGCCCGGAAATTGACTTCTCGTCATCAACTTCTGGCGTGGGAAGCTGGTTGTTCAGTGCCAGATGGATGGCTTCACCCATCAATCTGACTTGGTGGGGATTTAAGTCCGTGACATCCGTATCACCGATGACAAGCTTGGAGATTGGCCGTACTTTGGCGATTCTTTCCAAGCCCAGTTCATTCAGCTTCCGGGTTTCCTCTTTTGTACGCTCACGCTTGCGTAAAAGTTCCTCCAGTGTTGGCTCAGCCTTTTTCAATCAAGTCCATTTCTCTGGACTCCCACCACTTGTTGGCGGCTTCTCTCGTGCCCTGCTTGGTAAGAGATGTCACCAAGTCGGGAAATTCCTTGGCGAGTTGGCGAGGGCTGCGCTTGTAGTTCTTGCCCTGAAACTTCTTCTGCCAACGCTTTTCATTGTCGTCCCACCCCATCAGTTCCTTGGCTGGCATTTACGCTCTCCCCGTGGCCGTAAATGGCCCTCGTTTTGGGTACTGGTTTGACCTAAAACGACCATTTTGGGTACCCGTTTTGGGTACTTTTGGGTCTCGGAATGGTCAGTCGGTACCCAAAAACACTACCGCAAAAAGCGCGATTTGCAAGTCTTATTATGCGGTGAAGTGCATATTGTAGCCAGTGCTACAGAAACCCATCATTTAGGTTGAGGGCCTAGTGGGGTTAATTCCCCGTGGAGGTTCGAGTCCTCTCTTGGGCACTTTAAGCCCTTGTCGTGAAGAAAGTTACGGCAAGGGCTATTTCTTTGGGTTTGTCACCCGGGATGTGGTGTCACCATTTTTGTCACCCATTGGTGTCAGGAAGCGGGTGACAAAAATGACTCAACTGGGTGACAACACCGGCGACCGGGTGACAAATGGGAAATCGCCGATATCTCCAAATTGGCGATCTGGGGACGCCGGAAACCCCAGATCGCCGATTTGCCGCCCGATGATGTCCGGGGCATTCTGGGATGGTCTGGGGAGACCACGGCGAACGAACAAACGGCGTCACGTTTCCATGACGCCGTTCCCGACATCTACTGCCACGAGATCAGAACTGCTGCTCTTGGATGTTTCTCATCCAGTCATTGGCGAACCGTGTCAGGCCTCTCTGCAACTTCGCTGAGTACCTTACACCATCTTCCGAGACTTCCGCAGCCACCTGGCAAGGCGAGCGGCAGGTGAGAATTTACCTGGAAAACGGTCCGTTTGTAACGGGCCCACTGTGTCACACTTGGAATGTGGCACTGTGGAGGTGCATGTTTGAGAAGAAGGGATTGAGCAAGGGAGTCTGCCATGGATGGTGTGAACGGCGCGTCGGATCAGTTGTTGAAGTCGGCCGCGAATCAATTGCGAGGTTCGCAGCGGCGGTGTTTCCTGGCGGAAGTGTGTGAAACGCTGTGCGGCGGGAACGCACGAGCGGCGGAGTATCGATTTGGCTGGGGACGTGAGACGGTTGAGAAGGGGATGGCCGAACGGGCCATGCCCGAAGCCGAACGCGCCGAGCAGCCGCCGAGCGGCAACCGGGGGCGACAACCGGGGGCGACAACCGTGTGAGGAGCGTGACCCGCAACTGGCCATCGACATCCGACTGATTGTCGAGCCGCACACTCACACGGATCCGGAATTGAAGACCGACCGGGTTTATTTGAACCTGTCGGCCGCAGAAGTCCGCGCCGCTCTGCAGGAACGAGGGGACCGCGACGAGGAGCTGCCGAGCGAACGGACTTTGCGCGATGTTCTGAATCGGATGAACTACCGGCTGAAGCGGGTTCAAAAGGGAAAGCCGCTGAAGAAAACGGAGCACACCGACGCGATCTTCGACAACGTGAAGGACGTGCGGGCTTCCTCCGCCGAGGAGCCGGAAACACTGGAAATCTCGGTTGATACGAAGGCCAAGGTGAAACTGGGCGAGTATTCTCAGGGGGGAAGAAAGTCGAACCGACAGCGATGGCAACGTTGTCAAGGCGTGGGATCATGACCCGCCGGCAAAAGAGAAACTGGTGCCGTTCGGAGTGCTGGAACTGGCCACCGGTCTGTTGACGTTGATCTTCGGTTCACGCGAATGCCGCGATTTCTGGGGCGATGGCCTGAAGCTGTGGTGGGAAGGCGTCCGCGGTCGTTATCGAGGGATTCGGCGATTGGTGATCGACCTCGACAATGGTCCGAAGAACTCGGGAGTGGCCCGCAAGTTCCTTCGTCGGATGGTGCAGTTCGCCGACTGGTCGGGCTTGGAGGTTCGCCTGGTTTACTACCCGCCGTACCACAGCAAATACAATCCGGTCGAACGCTGCTGGTCGTCGCTGCAGCGGAAGTGGAACGGAGTGCTGCTGACGTGCTGGAACGTCGTTCGTGCCTGTGCCCTGCGAATGACCTGGCATGGCCGGCATCCCACCGTTCACAAAATCGACGACCCGGACAACGAAGAAGCTCCCGTGACCAACGCTGAGATGCAACAGATCAACGCTCGCCTCAAACGTTCATCAACGCTGAGAAAATACGATGTCCTCATCAAGCCGCTCAAACCCCGCGGCAGGTAAATTCTCACCTGCCGCTCGCCTTACAATGTTTGTGTTCTGTCTCGTGGGTTAGCATTCTCGCTACAATGAGAACCGTCCACTGCGGACACACGGCAGATCAAACTGCTCTGGCCGGATTGGCAAACTCAACGACTTCCCAACCGAAGGACCTTCCCATCGGAAATGGGAAACGCAAAACAGGCCGCCGTTGTGAAACGGTGGCCTGTTTTGCAATCTATGATGATGAGGTCCGGGATGTCCCCCCTCGGGTTTTTCCATCTGCATGACCATTAGAGCAATGGTCATGCCAAATCGAAAAACCGGGAAACATTGAAGATTCGAAGACAGAGACGTCGTCATGGTGACAACGCCTGTCGCCAATCCGTGACAAAATCGGCCTAAACGAAGGCCTCGGAAATGGGGTGGCCGCCGTCGGTTGCAGGCACCGGACGGGTCTGGGCATACAACTCTTCATGCGGATTTGCTCCCAGAGCGGTCAAAATGGTCGCAAACAGATCAGGAACCGACACCGGACGTTCTCCGACCTCCATTGCCAGATCGTCAGTCGTTCCGATCGCCTGCCCCGTCTTCAGACCGCCTCCTGCGAGGACAACGGAGAACGCCTTCGCATGATGGCCGCGTCCCCCTCCGCCATCGAACTGGGCCGGTCGGCCGAACTCGGTCGAGATGACGAGCAGCGTTTTGTCGAGCAGTTTTTTTTCCTCAAGATCCGTGATCAGCGTCGCGAATGCCTGATCAAGAGACTGAATCAGGAGATGCTGATTCTGTTGTCCCTCGCGATGCGTATCCCATCCGGTCCCGTTTTTGAAGTTCAGATTAAAGGAGACTTCAACGAAACGGGTTCCCCGCTCGACCAACCGACGGGCGAGCAGGCAGCGCTGGCCAAACTCGTCGCCGTAGGCTTCGCGAAGTGTCGCCGGTTCCTTCTCAAGTTCGAAGGTGCTCATGAACTCGGGGCCGGAAAGACGGAATCCCTGATCCATCGCCGCAAGATAGTCTTCGATCAGCTTGTCACTCGAATGGATTCGTGCGTAATCCTCTCGCAACTTGTCGAGCAACTTCATGCGTTGCTCGTGGCGTTTGTCCGACACTCTTTCGGGACGAGTTAGGCCTTTGGGCCCGGATTTGGTTTCGGTGAGATAGACATATCCGTGTTGTGCGCCAAGAAATCCCGGCTCGCGCGCTGGGCTCGGGTTGCCCATGAGCACATAATTCGGAACAAGGTCGTTGATCGGACCTTTGAGAGCCGAGATCAGGGAACCGATGCAGGGGTAGACAATCGTTCCACTCACCGGTCGCCCGGTGTGCATGCGATAGGCCGCTGCGGCGTGTTCATCGATCACGTCGTGGTGGACCGTTCGAATAGGGAGAACGCGGTCCATGAGTGGAGCGGTCTTGGAAAGATGTTCACAGACCTGGACCCCGGGAATCGCGGTCTCAATCGACGGATACGCCGACCCGGGATCTTTCAAACCGTCCTGAGTGACCCGCTTGGGATCCCACATATCGATCTGGGCTGCCCCTCCACCCAGCCAGATCATGATGCAATGCTCGGCCTTTCCTTTCGGCGGAGCGGACACTTCCGATGCGTTCACAAAACGGGCCAACCCATTGCCAGCGGCAACCACGGCACCAGCCTTCAGAATGTCACGACGTGCAACGCTCATCGACGTCCTTTCACACTTGAATGAATTTCCATCTTCGATTGTCGAGTTTGCCGCGACACGAATCAAGCCGAACCGGTCAAGACGGTCTTAAGACGGAGCCGATTGCGATGTTTGCCGATGTGGACTTTAATGCGGTGTCGCGGG
>JAGQQQ010000592.1 GCA_020426125.1 Planctomycetaceae bacterium | reverse complement strand
CTCGAAGGTCTCCGCCATCGATGGCAATGTCACGCTCGTGGGGACGGGAGGAACTGCTGGAACTCATGATTCACGAGGAATCGACCTTCTCCATGACTCCCGTGTGGAAGTCGTGAACGGACAGATGGTGATTCAGGGAACCGGAATGGGCGACGGCAATGATCCTTTGAACAAAGGAAGCCTTGGCGTGAGGCTCTCTCAAAATTCCGGGGGCCAACTCATTTCCCAGGGAACCGGGGGGATCACAATTGTCGGCCAGGGAGATGGACTCTATGAAGGCTTCCTCGTCGGCGCCGACAGCATTGTCGGTGGTCCCGATGCCGCAGGACCGATCTCGATCCTTTCCGACTCGATCCGGATCGACACCACTGACCCCGGAACGCCCGTCATTCAATCGTCAGGGCCATTGACCATTCAAGCGATCGATGGTGTTTTGTCGCTCGGCCTGGGCGACGGCGCCACGGGGGAATTGAATCTCACCAACCATGAATTGTCCTTCCTGGCGGATGGCTTCGCCGAACTTTCATTCGGGTTCTCGAAGCAGTTCGCCGGCGTTGTCGATCTCAATCACCCCGTGCTGAAGGATGACGTGACCATTCAGGCGGGCACAATCGATCTGGACGGCCTGGCCTCGCCGGGGAACTCCGTTGAGTTCCAACTGAACGGGGGTGTCCTCACCAGTCCCGATGGCCTGGCGTCCCATTCCGTTTCAGCCGCAAGTATCATCGTTGACGGCGTCCTCGCCCCCGGCACGGCAAACGGCCAAGTCCTGATCGACGGAGATCTCACGTTTTCTCCCTCGAGCAAATTCACCGTCGAACTGTTTGGGACGTTCCCAGGAACGGGATACGACCAATTGGTCGTCAACGGGGCCGTTCACCTGGGGGGAATTCCGCTTGTAACGCAGTTGAATTATTCCCCCAATATCACAGATTCTTTTGTCCTTGTTGACAATCTGGGCTCAGGGCCAATCGTAGGAACATTCGAGGGACTCCCGGAGGCTTCCTCAATCGATCTCAATGGAACCCATTTCTTTTTGACCTACCAGGGAGGGGACGGCAACGACATCGCCCTGGAACAGAATAATCCTCCTTCCTTGGAACTTTCCAAGAGTTCGGTCACGCTTGCGGAGAACGTCAATACGTCCCAATCGATTCTCATCTCCGAAATCCAAGTCATTGACGACGGCTGGGGAACGAACGTTCTCTCCTTGGCAGGAGACGATTCCAATCTCTTCGAAATCGTCAACTCGAAGCTCTATTTGAAAGCAGGAACAAAGCTGGATTTCGAAAGCGAATCCGTTTTCCATGTTCGAGTGAACATCGATGATCCCGAAATCGGTGCAAATCCGGACGCATCGGTTGCCGTGATCGTCGAAATCTCCGATGCCAATGACGCTCCGGTCGCCACAGGTTTTACAACGAATGTCCCAGGGAACGCGTTCCAGGGAACACTTTTGGGGACTGTCACAGGGCAGGATGAGGATCAAGGACAAACACTGAGTTACTCAATCACCGCAGGAAACGATCTGGGGATATTCGCCATTGGAGGCACATCCGGCGCGGTCACAGTCGCGAATGCCGCTGCGTTGTCGCGGAACGATGGAACGACCCAGAGATTGACGATCACCGTTAGTGACAATGGAGTCCCCTTGCGGACCGGAACCAGTGAGGTGACCATCACGATTGAAAAAGCTCCCGTGACACTGTCCGTGGAAACTGTCTCCACTTCGATCAGTGAAAACGGGGGGACAACGATCACGAAGGTCTCCCGGTCGGGAAATCCGAGTCTCCCGTTGACGGTTCAACTTCATGTCGATGATCCGACAGAAGCGAACATCCCATCATCCGTCACATTCGCTTCCGGTCAGTCAACGGTCACCACCACGCTTGGAGCGGTCGACGACCCCTTTGTCGATGGATCTCAACTGGTCAACATCACTGTCAGCGCCGTCGGATCGAACCCCGCACAGACCCAGATCACCATCGAGGATGATGACACGTTGCGGCCCGGACAGGATCTCCTCCTTTTCGACGAAGACTCCAGAACCTTCAAACTTGGCACGAATACGGGGACCGGTTTTGCCTGGTTTGAATCGGACACGCTCGCAATGAATCCCGGCGTTCTGGAGAGCTACATTGGCGACTTTGACGGTGACGGAGACCTCGACGGCGCGGTTCGACATCAGGACACCAAAGCGGTTCGAGTGCTCTTGAACAACGGAGACGGAACTCTGTCTACCCCCGTGTCACGAGGAACCGTGGGAACGGCCGGAGAAGCGGGATTCCTCCAGGTGGGCGACTATGACGGCGACGGCGCGGACGAACTCCTGTGGATGTACCGGAACGGAAGTTACTCCGGATTCATCTTCCTTAAACGCCTGACTCCGGCAGCCACCAGCCATTACATGATCAATGCCAATCCCGGTTACGATGCGATGGTGACCGGTGACTTCAATGGTGATGGCTTCGATGATCTCGTCGGGTTGTATGACAACGCCTCCGGAACACAAACGAATATCATCCCATTCTATTCGATTGCCTCGACCAATCCCTCGTTTCCCCGTCGGCTGCGAGCGATCGGCACCGCCCCCACGCAGGGACGATTTGGAGAGAGTGTCGCAATCGGGGGATTGAGCGAGTTTCAAGCCGTTGACCTCAATGGCGACGGACGAGATGACCTGATTGCCAAGACAACGCAAGGGACCACTCCCGGACAAATTCTACATGCGACAACAACCGGCGACGTGGCCGGAGATGGGACACTCTTTGTTGGCGTGCATCGATTTGTTTCCTCTAACCGTGCGCCGGATTTTGAACCGCTGGAATATCCCCGAGCGATCCTGACTGGCAACTTTGATGACGCCCTGGGAAGGGACCTTGCGATGGTGACCTCAACCGGCCAGTTTCATGTCAGCCGGGCGACCACCAATTCGGCTTTTTTGAATCCCGTTGTCTTACGAAACCCAGCGGGAAGTTGGGGCACTGGTTCCACGAATGATGATCTTCTTGTCGGCGATTGGAACGGGGACGGGTTTCACGACCTGCTCTCACTGACGAACCGAGCCACCGTGTTTTTGTCCACCAGTTCCAGCTTTGGGGTGGCCCTGGATTTTGGCCCCATAATCGGCGGGCCGCTCGGAATGGTCGGAGCCATTTCTCCGGCATGACATTGGAAAACAACTCTCCCGGTTTCAGACAGCGCAGAAAAAAACGCTCACGGCAACGTGAGCGTTTTCAGATCTCTGACAATGACCACTGCCTTCGTCCCGCCCGCCAGGAGCAAGGACGATCTCCGGCAACGAATCGTTCACACTCCGACAGAGCATCAAATTCCAGGAATATCCATCTTTTCGTCTGATGCGATCTTCCGAATTTTCTGCATCGCCCGGGATTCGATCTGGCGAATTCTCTCTTTCGTCACGTTGAACCGGGTTCCGACCTGCTCCAGAGTCTCCGGCTCGGTCCCCCGTTCCAGGCCGTAACGATGCATGATGATCGCTCGTTCCCGGTCATCAAGCTGATCCAAGATCGACATGATGATCTGGTGCTGGCGAGAATTCGTCACTTCGTCTTCGAATTGGCTTCCCCGGCCATCCTCGGAGAGGAGAAAGACCTCGTCGGCTCCCGTGCGAAACCGCTCCTGCACTTTATACTCAGCCGGAATCGAACGAGCGTAATTCTTCATGATCGCCCAACTGGCGTAGGTTGAGAATTTATTCCCTTTCGAATAATCAAACTTTTCGATGGCTCGAATCAAGGACATGTTGCCGTCACTGACCATCTCAAAGAAATTCGTGGTTGGCTTCATGTGCCGTTTGGCGATCGA
>JAGQQQ010000591.1 GCA_020426125.1 Planctomycetaceae bacterium | reverse complement strand
CAGCTCACTCGAAGCCGCCAACATCGATTATCAACTCAATTTCGGCGGGTCCTCCATTCTCGTCCCCCGTGCTCAATTGGCGCAAGCCCGGATTGAAGTCCGAGAACTCATTGACTCGGCACCTGCAACGGATTCCGAATTCGAAGGAGGTCTCTGGTCGGATCCGAGCTTAAATCAGGTTCGTCTCATTCGACAACAAGAGCTCCGGCTATCCGCGACGATCGCTCAGATGAAATCCGTCCGCTCCGCGACGGTACACGTTTCACAACCGGATCCCTCTCCGTTCATTCGCAACTCCTCACCCACGAAGGCGAGCGTAACCCTCGATCTGAAACCTGGCGTTCCATTCTCGGGAAGCGACGCGGCGGCGATTGTTTCGCTGGTCGCTCACAGTGTCGAGAAACTCACTCCCGAAAACGTGACGGTCCTTTCGACCGAAGGTCGGATTCTCTCCTCGGTCACCGGTGTGGATGGAGAAGTCTCCGGACAACTCGAATATCGATCGATGCTGGAAGCGAATCTTGCCTCCAAAGCGGAGAATCTGCTGATTCCCTTACTGGGAGTCGGGAAGGCGACCGTCCGTGTCACGGCCGACGTGGATTTCACCGAAACGGAGCGAACGCAGCGGACCATCGATCCGGACAGCAAAGCGAAAGTCCGCGAAGAAATTCGCACGGAATCCTTCACCGGCCCCGACAAAGTCGCTCTCGGACCCCCGGGAACTTCATCCAACCTCTCGACGGAAAGTCCCGCGACATCTCCGGTCGGAACTCGGGAATCCGAAGACCTGACCGCAGAATACCTCAACGGCGAAACCACCGATCTCATCCGGGAGCATCCTGGCCGCATTCGACGGTTGACCGTCGCGGCCGTGGTCGAATTACCGGAAAGCATTCCCACCTCATCGACAAACGCGGCCTCCGTAACGTCTGATCAGATTGAAAAGATCATCCGTAACGCCGTCGGTTTTGACGAGGATCGCGGCGACCAGATTGAAGTGGTCGCGGCCGCTCTCTCTGGCGTGCCCGAACTGTTCGTTCCATTGACCTTCTGGGATCAACTTCGTAACGCGGCCCCGCTGATTCGCGCCGCGTCGCTGGGACTCGCCTCGCTGGTCGCGTTACTGCTGGGGGTGTTTTTGATCCGCCGGATGAAACCGGTCGTCATCGAAGCACCCGGGACCAACACGCTGTCCCCGGACGTTGTCGATCGGCTGAATGAATTGTCGCACCAGATGCGGGAACACCCAGACGTTGTGAATACCGTTCTCGCCTCGTGGTTGGAACAACCCCATGCGGAGAGTGTGAATGAAAAACGCGCGGCTTAGGACGGAGCCGGACCGCTTCTGGAGATAGCCTCCGGTCAATTGCTGGGGGCGAGATTCCGCCGCTTCCTCGATTCCATTCAATGACCCCTGTTCGCCATTTTGTGTGAAAGACGAATCCTCATGCCTGCTCCGTTGGAAGCTGAACAACGAGTCCTCACTTTGCTCAGAATGTTGGGCGAAGAGGTGCGGGTGTCCGTGCTAGACAGCCTTCCCGATGAATTGCGACAGCGCCTTCGGAAACGGCTCACCAACTCACGGGCGAAGTACCCATCGAAGCGTCGGCAGCAACAGATTCTCGATGAATTTCAATGGATGTTCCAATGGGCGGTCCAGTTCCGTGGTCCACAGCTTCGGCTTCATAACGAGCAGGACGAACCAGAGGAAGACGAAAACGCACACTATTCCCCGACGGGCGTCCCCGAAAAAGATCTCGAACGGATCAACCTCTTTCAGCTCTCGGAAGCGCTGGAGTCCGAACATCCCCGAACCGTGGCATTGCTGCTCGGAAGGCTGGCCCCTCGGCGAGTCGCTCAGATCCTCGAACAGATTTCGCCGGAGCACCGAAGTCGAATCGTGAACGAGATGGCCAAGACGCCGGATACACCAGACCATGTCTGGGAGAAAATTGCCCGGACGACGGTTGAACAGGCGGCCAAGTTGCCAAGCCGACGCGAACCACGAGTTGATCCCATCATCCGTATGGCGGACATCCTCAGAGAAACGGAAAAACCCCGCCGACGCGAGTTGCTTGAGTCCATCGAAGAACAAGATGCGCAAACCGCGCTGGCTCTGCATCGGGCCATCTATCGATTTGATGACCTCCTCGAACTCAATGACCGAAAAGTCCAAAGGGTCCTCGCTCTCATTGACTCGAATACTTTGCGTCTGGCTCTTAGCGACGCATCCCCGGAGATCATCGAGACCGTGATTCGGAACCTGTCACGCAAAGCCGGAGCGGCCCTTCGGGAAGAGTTGAACTACCAGATGGAAGTCGCCGAACCGGAACGCACCGCCGCCCGCGACCAAGTGGCCGAGGCGATCGGGAAAGTCGAAGGGGAATCATCATGACCACTCCAACGAGATCGCGTCATCGGATCGTCTTCGTCCATCGTCTTTGCCAAATCCAGGTTCGCACGACGCCGCGAGTCTGCTCACGTCCCGCACAAAGGAATCCGTTTCAGACTCCGTTACGAACGCAGTCGATGGCATCCGTCGCCAATCCCAGTATTGAGGAGGTGGATTCCGAACTGGCGCGACGCGACGAACAACAACAGCTACATTATGTTCTCGAGTCAGTTCGCGAGGCCCTGCTGACCAACCAGGAGCGCCGCCAGCAATTGTTGGATGAGATGCAGGAAGTGGCGATTGAACTGGCGGTCGCAATTGCCTCGGAACTCGTCTGCACGGCGATTGACCGGGATGCCTTTGATATCGACGGGTTGCTCAAGCGAGGGCTCGGAGAAATTGATTCGATCGACCGAGTCACGATTCAGCTGAATCCACAGGACCTGGACCTTCTGAAGCGGCGCTGCGAAGAAAGACACTCTTCCTGGACGAACTCGGTTTTCTTGAAGGCCAACTCGACGCTCGCCCGGGGCGACTGCCGAATCGAACAGGAAGACGGCCATAGCCTTGTTCGCCACGTTGCCGCCCACCTTTCCACGATTCGCCGACATTTGCTGGAGGAATTGGACCATGCTCAAATTGAACGTCGACAGACTCAAGAATCAGATCGGCTTGTCAAACGGTTTCCAGACCGCCGGGAAACTGCGTAGCGTGGCAGGAACCATCACAGCGGACCTTTCCGCGGCCATGGGCGAATTGTGCCAGATTCACTCAGGCCACGACGCATGTTGGCTCGCGGAGGTTATCGAAACCAGCCCTCGTTCCGCCAAATTGATGACGTTTCATCACACCTCAGGTCTGGCTCCCG
>JAGQQQ010000021.1 GCA_020426125.1 Planctomycetaceae bacterium | reverse complement strand
TGGCTTCGAATTTTTTCGGTTCTTGCAGGCGAATAGCACGCATGGGGCAATCTTTCTTAGAGCGACAGTTGTGACGAATCGTATTGCCGTTGACCCAGCGAAGAAAGAGTCCCCCAATCTTCGGGAATGGCGGTGGACGCAAGTGGAAAGGGAATGGGACGCGGATGACGCGGATTCTTTTCAATGACTTCGTGACTCATGAGAACATTTTTTGGAAAGAGTTGTTTGTGGTGTTTCTCTTTCCTCTTTCAGAGACGGCATCACCGGAGAAACGCTCCAAACAAACAAAACGAGATCCGCGGAGATCCGCGTCATCCGCGTTCTATTTTTCCATCCCCCGATCCGCCGGGCCACGTCTCGGGGGCTACCACCGTTCGACGGGGCCGTTGGGGACTTTGATCAGGGCGGTTGGCAGTTGGGATTCTCGTTCGCCCTGTCGAAGTCGGATCTGGGAGACGATCTCGTCAAACTCGTCGACGGTCTCAAACCGTCGCAGGCGATCTTCCAGGTCGTCAGGGATGCCGAGAGTGAGGCCGTACCAGCCAGCGAACTTGCGGAACAGGATGCAGCTGTAGTCGCCATGTTGCTGCATCATCATTTGAAAGTGCCGCTTCAGGAACTGAATGCGTTCTTCTCGCGTCGGGTCTTGCTCCTCCCGTCCTGCAGTGCGGTCTTCGATCCGACGGAAAATCCAGGGGTCCAGCAGTGCTCCGCGGCCGATGGCAACCGCGGTGCAGTCAGTTTGCTTACGCATCGTCAAAGCGTCGGTGGCGGTGCGGACGTCGCCGTTCCCGATGACCGGGATTGTGTCAACCGCCTCGACGACTTGGCGAATGCCGTCGAGACTGACGGTCCCCTGAAAGCCTTGTTGGCGTGTGCGGCCATGGATCGTGATCGCCGCGACCCCCAGTTGTTCGAACTCTCGTGAAAGAGCCGGAGCGGTGAGATTCTCACGGTCCCAGCCGAGCCGCATTTTGACGGTCACCGGAATTGAGACGGCATTCACCACGTCCCCGACGAGTTGGCACGCTCCGCCCGTATCACACATTAACCGGGCGCCGCCTCCCTGGCCGTTCACTTTGGCCATGGGGCAGCCCATGTTGATATCGACCCCTTGGTAGCCGTGGTCTTCCAGCCACTTCGCGGCGGCGATCAGGTCGGCGCGAATCCCAGAGAAAATCTGAACGGACAACGGAACGTCGTCGGGCGAGGTCTCGATGAGTTCACGAGACTTGGAACGGACGGACAACAGGAGTGTCGCCTGCACGAGATCCGTCGTCGCCAGGCCAAGACCGCCCAAGCCGCGTACGACTCGCCGGAATGCCAAGTGCGTGTATCCCGCAAGCGGAGCCAAGCAATAGCGGCTTGGCATGACTCGACCGCCAATCGCGAGCGGAGAGTGATCGAGTTGAGACGGGGCCGTCTGCATTGCGAAGTGACATCCAGCAGCATGTTGTTATTTTTTGCCCGATTCGGCGAGTTTTCCGTCCGTCAGTTCAAAATGACGGGGAAACCGGGCAGCCAATTCCAAGCTATGGGTGACGCACATCAGCACGACATCCTGTTCGCTGGCGACTTCCAGCAACAAAGTGCCGACGGCATCAGCGGTCTTTGGATCGAGATTTCCGGTCGGTTCATCGGCGAGCAGGAGCAACGGTTGATTAATGAGTGAGCGACAGACGGCGACCCGTTGCTTCTCCCCTCCCGACAATTGAGCGGGGCGGTGCTGGAGTCGGTCTTTGAGGCCGACACGTTCGAGAAGGTCTCGTGCCCTTTGTTCGGCGGCGTCATCGGCACCGGCGGCAGCGAGGGTCGGGACGAGGACGTTTTCGAGGACCGTACATTGCGGCAACAAATGGTGGTCCTGAAAAATGAACCCGATGTTCTGGCTTCGGAATCGGGCCTGAGCGGCGTCCGACCATTGATGCGGCTGTTCGTTGGCGAAGAGCACTTCGCCGGACGTGGGCGTATCCAACAGACCAACAATGTAGAGCAGCGTACTTTTGCCCGTCCCCGAGGGCCCTGTGATGGCAATCGCTTCGCCCCGGTTCAACTCCAGGCTGACTCCGGACAGGATGTGGAGGTCCGTCTCTCCGCTTCGAAAGACCTTGGTGAGATTTCGGATCTGGACTGCATTGGGTTGTTCGCTCATGCCGTGATTGCCTGCCATCTTGCATCAAAACGTTCCGACTGTCATTCCCAAATCGTAACATTCATGAGGCGGGGAACAACGTGTGAGCGTGTCGATTGTCCGGGAATTGCATGGAAGTCTGTTTTGTCATCCGACATCTGTCGTTGGGACCGAATGCGGACACGGATCGAACGGATCAGACGGATGAACACGGACTTTTCCGCAGAGTGCGGGGGGATCGATCGCCCGTCCTTTGCTGACCCTGACACAAAACTCTTGATTGTGTCGACCGCGATCGAATATCAAGGGAACGAGAGAGGAGATTCGTTTCATCCGAAAGTATCCGCGTCCGCTTTCTCGAAATTGTCAAACCCACTCCTGATAGCAAGCGGCTTTTTCCCCGACTTTTGGCATGCACACAGGGGGACAGCAGAACGACCACTCCGGCGGACGCGACATTTCTCGCTTCAATATTCTATCATGCAATTTTGATCGGGCTGTCTTCACTCCCGCTCCATCTCGAATTGAAGTCCCCACTGACCCATTTGAGTCTCGCATGTCGGTCTTGCGAATCGTGTCGGCCTTGTTTCTTGTGCCCTTCTTTCTCGGAGGAGGTTCTCTCCGAGCCGCTGAACGGGTCGGCCAGGGGATCGTGGTTCTGTATGAATTCGAGGAAGGAAAGGGAGACACGGTCCACGATCGTTCCGGGGTGGGAACTCCTGTTGATCTCAAAATCGAAACGCCGAAGGCCGTGACCTGGAAGGACGGGGCCATTGAGATTCACGGGTCCGCCTTAATCGTCTCGCCCCAGTCCGCCGCGAAAGTGTCTGATGCCGTCAAACGCTCGAATGAAATCACCATCGAAGCGTGGCTTAAGCCGGCCGCTTTGAACCAGTCCGGGCCAGCGAGGATTGTGTCACTCTCGCGGGACCCGAATGCTCGAAACTTCACGTTGGGGCAGGACAACGACTTCTACGACGTCCGTTTTCGCACGCCGAACACGGATGCCAACGGGAACCCGTCGACCAGCAGCCCGAAGAAATCACTGGAGACGCGATTGACGCATGTCATCTACACACGAGATGGCCGTGGGATGGCGACCGTTTATTTGGATGGGAAACAAGTCGCCAGCAAGTCCGTCTCCGGGAATTTGAAGAACTGGGACTCCAATTTCCGCTTGAGCCTCGGGAACGAAGTGACCAAGGACCGGCCCTGGAAAGGGGAATTCCATCTGGTGGCCATCTACGAACGGGCTCTCTCCCCGCAACAGGTTCAGCAGAATTTCCAAGCCGGCCCTGGAGCGGAAACTGCCTCGAACCGAGAGATGAGCGTCGCGGATGCGAAAGCTCGCCACTTTCAAAAAGACGTCGCACCGATCCTCGCGAAGCACTGTTTGGAGTGCCACGACTCGGCGATTAAAAAGGGAGACCTCGACCTCTCCGTGAAAACCGCCGCATTCCAGGGCGGGGAAAGCGGGAAAGCGATTGTTCCCGGAAAGGTGAGCGACAGTCCCCTTTGGGAATATGTGGCGTCGAATGACATGCCGAAGGATCGGGCGCCGCTCTCCGATCAAGAGAAGGACGTTCTCAAGAAATGGATTGCTGATGGAGCCGTCTGGGAACCGGAGGTGATTGACCCGGCCAACTACCGCCACTCGGCCGAGTCGGGGCAAGTCTGGATCCAGCGTCTGACGATCCCCGAGTACATCGCGACCGTGCGGGCGGCGACCGGTGTCGATATCTCGAAAGAGGCCAACGACCTGCTCCCCAAAGATCTTCGCGCCGATGGGTTCTCGAACACAGCCTACAATCTCGGCGTCGATCTCAAGCATGTCGAAGCATATGGCCAACTGGCGTCGATCATCGTTGACCGGATGGACATCCGGAAATTCGCTGGCCGGTTCTCGAAGAGCAAGAAGCTGTCGACCGATGACACGATGCGGGACCATGTCGCGGCAATGGGCAAATGGCTGCTGCGTGGTCCACTCGATCAACGGGACATCAACGTCTACAGCGGGATTGCGACCACCGTCGCCAGTGCTGGGGGGGATTTCGAGGAAGCGAACCGTTACATGATTGAAGCGATGCTTCAGTCGCCGCGATTCCTTTA
>JAGQQQ010000590.1 GCA_020426125.1 Planctomycetaceae bacterium | reverse complement strand
AGTCCTCATTAATGGGCGGGCAGATTACCGTGATGCGGGGACGACTCTCTCGAGTTGGCAACCGCGATGTTCTCCAATTCGATTATGATGTCGAGATTCCGGGAATTCCAATTTTATTGCGGCAACGGCAGGTCACATTCGCTGGCGGAGGCAAGTCGTTTATCGTGACCTGCACAGGGACGACGAACACGTTCGCCACCTATGAGCCCGTATTCCAATCCATCTTATCCACTTTTCAAGCCCCCGCCCCATCAATGATTCCTTCGGGTTTCCAGCGAGTCGGCATTTGGACCTACGCGGTGATTGGAGCGATCATGGGGGGGATGGTTGGGCTTATCAAAACATTGTTCAGCAAGAAAGAGCCCGCGTGATTGTCTAAGGGAAGGTTCGCCTCCTCTCTTCTTCCGGACGCACGTTTCCGATCTTCTCTCAACCGAAACATCAATCTGCGAGTCCTATCGCCCAGACCAACTCTCATTGCAAGGCAACCGCGATCAGATTTGTTCGTCAATCCATTTCGCAGTCAAGCGTGTTTGTGCGGGAATGCCCAGACCGCGAGTTCTCTGGTCTCAACTGTGCTGGGAATTGGCGCGCGGATTCGCTCACACTGTGCGAATTGTGAGCGCCTCAACCGCGTGGTTTTCCCAAACCAGGTGGGGGTTTGATTGCCCAGTTTCGAACGATTGCTTGAAAACACTGGTAGCCATTCCGTCTTCCTCGCGTCCCCCCAGAGTGGAGTCGGTTGGTACGCCAGTTGCCGGTAACGATGATCGCGTGAAGTCTTTCCAAAGAAATTCCGCGAATCGTGGATGTCCAGATCTTCGGAGGTATCGAGCAATGGACACGAAACAGTTACCCCTCGCGCAAAATTGTATGACCCATTCGGTTCATTCCGTGACTTCGGAGATGTCTCTTGCGGAAGTCACGGCCTTCTTGCGGAAACATGGGATCTCTTCAGCCCCCGTTGTGGACCCCGAATCCCCGCAGAGAAAACGTCTCATTGGATACATTTCCGAGGCGGATTGTCTGGAATATCTGTCGAATGAAGTGTTCTTCGGGTGTCCATCACAACCGCAAACCGTTCAGACCATGATGAAACGACACCCCGTGTGTGTGGGACCGGAGACGGATTTGTTCACGTTGGCCTCCGTTTTTGTCTCACATGGCTTTCGTCATCTGCCGGTCGTGGAAGGAGACCGTCTGGTCGGCATCGTGAGCCGTCGAGATGTCCTTCGTGAATTGGATTCATTCTATCAAGAACGGATTACCGATGACGCGCTCGAAAGATTCCCCCCCAACCTACGTGAAGTTCTCAATCTGCGATTCCTCGCTCGAAAGTAGCACACATACATCTCGGAAGGATTTTGAACGATCTTTTCGTTCCCGTGTGTAATAACTTCTGATTCCGCTTCAGGCAGCGCGCCAGCAAGCGTGAAGAGTTGCTTCAAAAAGTATGTGATTTCCGATTCCACCGAAAGTAATCCCTAACAGGAGAAAGACGGATGACTCGTCGCCATATTCCTCGATCTTCTCCCACAACCTGGGTCGTTGTTGCGGATCGAGCCCATGCCAGGATTTTTTCCGCCCAGGAAGCCGATTGCTCTGATCTTTTAGAAGAAGAGACTCTGATTCATAGCGAAGGCGCAAGTCATTCGCGAGATGTCGTCACCGACCGTCCGGGACGGTTTTCCGGAATGGGTGGAGCCAGTGCCTCCGGAGATGCGGAGACGGATTTCCGTCATCAAACCGCAAACGAGTTTGCCTGTCAGGTGAGTGACGCACTGGAGGAGGGGCGGGTTGATAACTCCTTCGGACGATTGGTGATCATTGCTCCTCCGTTGTTCCTGGGAAGTCTGCGAGATCGGATCAGCGATCCTCTGAAACGGCTGGTTGTGGCGGAGTTGAATAAGGAACTGGTTCACGCGGATCCTCAAGAGATCCGGGATCGAGTGGCATCGCTCTTGAAGGAGACGGCCACTCCGGCTTCCTGAGACCAACTAGTGCCCGATTCCTGAAAGGTGATCTCATTTCTGATCAAGGAATGTGGGTTTAAAGATTCGGGGTGGCCGTCGAATCTTTGAACCCATTTCCATGAATTCTTTGACCTTCCTATATAATGAACACTTGGCGGCAGGATGGAACAATCTCGTTCGGTGTGACACTCGTATGTGACGGGACGTTGCGACACGTTTGGTCTGATGAGATCGGGATTGGTCGGCGCGGTTTTCTTTTTGCCATTTCACTGATTTCGCGTGTTTCAAAGCATCGTTGTCGAGTGTCGGTTCATCACATGGGACATGCACAAGCATGCTGCTGATCATTTAAGTTCTCGACTCGCCAACTGGGAGGATCGGTTTTCATTATGCGATCACGGTATCATCATTTGCTCTTACCATTGGATTTTAGTCCCAAAAACCGCTGGGCGGTCGATGTGGCATTGGAGATTGCCCGAACGAATGAGGCGAAGGTGACCTTGCTTCACGTTGTCGAGTCAATGGGAGCGCTGCAACGTGATGCGGAGATCGGGAAATTTCTGGATGATTGCGCCACCCGTGCCGGGCAGGAGTTGGAGCGATTCTCGCGGCTCTTTGAAGACGCGGGTGTCACAGCGGACTACAAGGTTTCTGAGGGAAAACGGGCTCCGGAGATCGTGAGGTTCGCATCAGAACACGGTGTTGACCTGATCGTAATGAGTTCCCATCCTGTGGATCTTCAGGATGCCGTCCACAGTCTCGTCACAGTAAGTTACCAAGTCGGAGTGGGCGCGGCTTGTTCCGTTTTCCTTGTCAAACAACCCGTTGTGGATTGAAGCCCGTTGTGAATTGAACCATTCCTTCTGGATCAATTGAAATGGAGACAGCGAGCCAGCCGGGAGGCTTCCAACTTTGAGCCACCCCTATCAAAACCGGCTCGGGACGAGCATTGAATCAGCGTCTCGATTGTTTGCGATGAGTAGGTAGACAATTGGGGATAGGAAAAACATCGAATGGGAGCGGACGTGTCGCAACGACGCAGTTCCCCTTCCCGATTAACTCCCCCCGATTGGCTTTCCAGAAGACGATCCCACCTCATGGAGTTTGGCGTATCCGTGAACGCGATCATACGCTTCAGGCCAAATCTGAATGCAGTGAAAGCGAGATTAGAGTCTCACCCTGTGACTTCCGCGCACCCGGCGCGCATGTTTTGCTTTGCCAGCGTATCATGTTTTCAGCG
>JAGQQQ010000020.1 GCA_020426125.1 Planctomycetaceae bacterium | reverse complement strand
CCGAGAACGCGTGTCAGGCGTTTCTGGGGCTCTCCATCGGCTGTGCGAAGTGTCACAACCATCCCCTCGAAAAGTGGAGCAATGACCAATACTACGCGATGGCCAATCTTTTCTCCCGGGTCCGTATGAAAGGCTGGGGAGGCGAGCGTCGCAATGGAGACGGCCTCCGCACCGTCTACGTCGCGGAGTCGGGAGAACTCGTCCAACCCCGCACCGGCAAGCCTCAACCTCCAACCCCGCTCGATGGCGAACCGCTCTCCTTCGATGACACCAACGACCGCCGCATTGCCCTCGCGGAGTGGTTGACGTCGTCGGAGAACCCGTACTTCGCGAAGTCGATCGGCAACCGTGTCTGGGCCAACTACTTCGGGGTCGGGCTGATTGAACAGGTGGACGACCTCCGGGTCTCGAATCCCGCCAGCAATGAAGAGTTGATGGACAAAGTCGCCGCGTTCCTGGTGGAGAACAAGTTCGATCTGAAAGCCCTGATGAAAGAGATCCTTCGCTCACAGGCTTACCAGCGATCGAGCCTTCCGGTCGAAGGGAACAAGGACGATCAGCGATTTTATTCCCGATATTTCCCCCGTCGCTTGACCGCCGAAGTGCTGCATGACGCGATCGTCCAGGTAACGGATGTTCCCACCAAGTTTGACCAAATCGCCTTTCCAGGGGCGGATTTCCAGAAGACAGACTTCTATCCCGAAGGCACCCGTGCCACACAGCTTTATGATTCCGCCGTCGATTCCTACTTCCTGAAGACATTCGGTCGGAACCCAAGAAACATTGTCTGCGAATGCGAACGGTCGAACGAACCCAGCATGGTCCAGGTCCTCCACATCTCCAATGGGGACACTCTCAACGACAAACTTCAGTCAGCAAACAGCCGCGTCGCCAAACTGATGGTGCAACTCGAACAAGGAATGTCCCTGGAGAGCCTCGTGGATGAAGCCTTCTTAGAGTGCCTGTCTCGATACCCGACAAAAGACGAACGAAGCCAATTCGTCGGCATCCTCGACGCGACCGGCAAAGAAGAGCGAAGACAATCCGTGGAAGACCTCTTCTGGTCGCTCCTATCAAGCCGGGAGTTTATTTTTAACCACTGATCCACTGCGGGCTGTCGCATCGCCTTTTCACACTGCGATGAGCCATACCAGGCAGTGATTCATGCAACTCCTACGATCCCAGCTGGGTTGTTGGTTTTCCTCAAGTCTGCTGCGAACCTCAGAGTGATTGACTCGCAGCTGAGTATTGGTCGGCGTTGTGCGATCAGGTGCCGTCATGATTTCCCAGTTTGATCCGAAGCGGTATCTGGAATTTTATTTGAGGAACTCAAGGGTCCATTCGCACGACCTTCAGTCAGGCCATGTGTTGGAATTCCTCGAAGCGATTGTCGTCACAGGGAGCGATCTCGCCGGACTGGAACGCTACGCCGCCGCGTGTCCGGTCTCCGGGATGTGCCCTGAGGATTACGGGCCGTTCCAAGTCGATTTGAGCTCGAGTTGCACCGTCATCGCCCAGATCCACTTCCGTGGACTGTCGTTGGACTTCCCCTTTGTGGACATCTCCGCTCAAACGGGAGAGTTGCCCGACCCCTGGAACTTCGAAAAAGTCGTGAGTCCCGTGAAGGGTTTTCGCCCCAAGGCCATTCGGATCTGGACGGTCAAGACCGATGGAATTCCCCCAACCCTGGAGCCGGACATGCGCGTCGTTTCAGGGCGGATCGTGGAGATTTGCGAGAACGCTTCTCCATCGGAGACTCGCAGGCTCTCGTTCTCACAGGGATTCAATGACGAAATCTATCGGACTTACCAAGAGATCTATGATCATGCCCTAAAGTGCAACCCGGTCCTCTCCCGTTGGGCGGAATGTGAAACCGCTGAGTCTCTTGCGGATTGCGCTGTCCACGGAGCATGTTGTCGCGTGTTTTGTGACGGACAATTGGCGGGGTTCATCGCGGCGCGACCTGGCCGTTATCGATATTGGCAGGGGTGGGAGATGGTCGAGGAATTGCTCCATCCCAACTTCCAGGGCCAAGGCCTCGCTCCCGTTATGCAGAGAGAGTTTCTTAAGTTATTGAAACCGAGTGCAGCCGACTTCGTTTTCGGCACAATCCATGCTGAGAACCAACCATCGATTCGAACGGCCCTACGTGTGGGGCGAGGGATTGTTGAAAGCAGTTTTCTGGTTCCGGTTTTGGAAAACCCGACACGATAACCCGGCATCAAATCGGCCCATCGTTGTTGAAAGACCTCATCGAACAATTTGTCAAAGCTATCAATTCAGAATGAGAAACGCTATCAAAACATTGTTGGAGATCGAGCGGCAGCGTCATTCGCCATGCAGCGTCGTCCTGCATCGACAAGCCTCTGGAGATCGTCCTCGGAGATTTCAACGGCGACGGTCGCACCGATCTCGGAGCACTGGGCGACGATGGCACCTGGCAAGTTTCCTTCTCGACGGAGAACTTCTTTCATCTCGACGAATTCGGCCCGTTCATTAGCCTCATCGGGACCACTGACCTGAGTGCGGGAAATCTCTTGATCGACTGAGCGAAGTCGAATGGGACATGCCCAGGAAACCGTTGATTCTGAGTGAGGGCCTGCCGTTGGGCGACCTGTCCAATGTTGCCTGAGACTGCGGCCGTCCGCAAAAAGGCCGCATCGTGGATTGACGGCTCAACGGTATCAAAGGTCGTGCCTCACATTCGAGATTACCAGCTCGGCCCATGAGGAGTTTGAGTTCGCAAGGTAGCTCAATGGCCGGATTGAGAATGGCAAGGTCAGACGCTCCCGCCAGTATGAGAACGAGAAGTCCCTGAGTGTTCTCTACTACGCCAACGAGAAAGCCAATTGGACGGACAAGGCGGTGTGGAAGGCCGTCAATCCTCCTCTTGACAACGACCTCCACTCGAGCGTCCTCGAAGGTGACGATCTGCCACGACTTCGAATCTCGGCAATCCATGCTGGGGATGACATCGAACAACTGTCCACATGAACAGAACCAGAAGCCCCACGATCACGCCAGAACGCAAGGGACACCACCGGGCGGCAAATTGGCCATCGGGGGTTTTGGGCGTTCCCAAATCGCCAATTTGGAGAGGTGGGTATCACCCCAAATCGGGCCAAAGGTGATACCACCCGAGAATTGGCCAAAAGGTGATACCACTTCTAGGCAACAAAAAACGCCGCAAACCATTGTGGCTGCGGCGTTTCAGAGGTGCGCCCGACTGGACTCGAACCAG
>JAGQQQ010000589.1 GCA_020426125.1 Planctomycetaceae bacterium | reverse complement strand
CCTTTCCACTCCTTGCCCGTTGAGCCCTCCATGAAGTTTCCGCTATCGACTCTTTGCATGATTCTGTTGGGATTTTCCGGCCCGCTCAGTGCCGACCACATTCGCAATCTCCAGGAAGCGGCGGTCAACAATAAGTCCGCTGAGTTTGGACACTGGGGATGGGAGCCGGACCAGTACCTGCTCTGGGGGACGCATTCGAATCGTTTGATTCCGATCTACACCTTCGGGACCAAGAACGCGGGGAAGGGAATCGATCTCAGTGACTACAAAGGCAAAAACAGCCCCTACCGAGATGCGGCGAAGATCGAGAAACTGTACGACACCGTTCCGCATGGAACTCAAAACCCCAACGCCAATTATGCTGACCAGACCAATATCGCGGACATTCAACTCGCCGCATTGAAAGCGGGGAAAAAGCACATCATTCTCGTCGTCTTTGACGGAATGGATTGGCAAACGACCTACGCTGCCGCACTCCATCGCAATGGCGAAGTCGCCTACAAGTCAGGGCGCGGTCAAGGGCTGCACTTCCAGGACTACGACGCCAGCGGAACATCCCAATTCGGATTTATGGTGACCAGCCCCTATGTCGACGATGCCACCTTGGACGTCAATACCCAGCAAGTGAAAGCCTTCAGCGAGAAACAGCATGGTGGATATGCCGCCGAGAAAGCGGGTGCCACCCCCTGGGCGAAACCATCGGAACCGAAGTATCTCGTTGGCCAGTCGGCGGAAGAAGTGTTTCAGCAGGCCTATACGGACTCCGCGAGTTCCGCAACCAGCATGACCGCCGGCATCAAGACTTACAACGCGTCGATCAACGTCGATGCTCATGGGAAACAGGTCAAGACTGTTGCCCACCTCGCTCAGGAGCAGGGGTATCGGGTCGGAGTTGTCACGAGCGTGCCCATCAGCCATGCGACGCCCGCCGCGGCATATGCTCACAATGTCCACCGGAATGACTATCAGGATCTCACCCGGGATCTCCTGGGGCTCCCTTCGATCAGCCATCTCGAAGCCCCGCTTCCAGGGGTGGATCTTCTGATTGGAGCCGGTTTTGGTGTCGAACGTGCCAAGGACTCCGGCCAAGGAGAAAACTTCGTCCCCGGCAACACCTACCTGACCGAACAGGATCGCCAGGCGATCGATGCTCGCAACGGCGGGAACTACGTCGTCTCACTTCGCCAGGAAGGAGTGAAAGGAGCGCCCGCACTCCAGCAAGCCGCGGAGGATGCCATTGCCTCCAAGAAACGGCTGTTCGGGTACTACGGTGTCAGTGGCGGGCATCTTCCTTTCCAAACCGCCGATGGCCAATACGATCCCCCCATCGGCCGGTCAAAGAAGGCCGAGAGTTACACGGAAGCGGACCAGCTCGAAAACCCCACCCTGGCTGAGATGGCCACAGTCTCGCTGAATTATCTGTCTGAGCAGGACTCTCCCTTCTGGCTGATGGTTGAGGCAGGGGACGTCGACTGGGCAAACCACGACAATAACATCGACAATTCAATCGGCGCGGTTTACAGCGGCGAGGCGGCTGTGAAGGCAATCACAGATTGGGTGGAACAGAACAGTTCCTGGGATCAAACGGTGTTGATCGTGACGGCAGATCACGGCCATTTTCTGGTTTTGGAGCGGCCGGAATTGCTGACTTCCGGAAACGAGTAAGCCTTCCCGTTGATTGCTCCCGAGTCGATGCGTAAACTGTCGCGTTCGCCGGAAGAAGGGGCCGTTTGGGTATTCTTCCCGATTGGATTGGCCGATGTTAAGGGCGGAACACCGTTTGTGGCCGACGAACTTCGATGATTCATCCTTTGAATCGGAAATGGTAGTCGGAAACCTTCCGACAAAACGATGGCGAGTGTCCCACGTGACCTCGCACAGAACGAGAGTTCCAATTCGGCAGTATCATAGATTCTGAAACACATTCAGGACGAAACAAAGCGTCACGGAGGACGCATGGCTTCGTTTCGAGAACATATCGCGTTCAGTAGCGCCCTGGGTGTCGGGTACGCCTTTGGCGCCGCCGCGCTGTTAGAATTCACACCAGAGCAAGCCCTGCTCGGGGGCTTTCTCGCTGGAATTGGCGGAATGCTCCCCGATCTCGATTCTCCGACAGGAAAGCCGGGAAAGGAAATCTTCGCCCTCACGGCCGCTGCGGTTCCTCTTGTGCTAATCGGACATGTCCTTGCTTGGACGGGACTTCCCCCCGAGACCGAAACTGTGATGCTGCTCCTGTTGAGCATGTACTTCACGATTCGCTATGGCCTCGCCTGGGTGGTTGACAAACTCAGTGTCCATCGCGGGATGTTTCACAGTCT
This sequence comes from Planctomycetaceae bacterium, assembly GCA_020426125.1. GTDB lineage: Bacteria > Planctomycetota > Planctomycetia > Planctomycetales > Planctomycetaceae > HKST-UBA70. Next base: position 1,424 of record JAGQQQ010000589.1, on the reverse strand, counting down.
CCCCGCGATGGCCATCGCCGCGGAAGTGACCTACCTCGCCTATCCCAGTGAATTGACAACCGTCAAACTGTTAATGGGCACCGGGATCGCCTTAGGGTTCTTTTCTCACCTACTGCTTGACGAAATCTACTCTTTTAAGTGGTCGGGACCATTGCCTGGTGTCAAGAAATCCTTTGGAACGGCCATCAAATTCACCGGGCAATCATTCGGGGCAACCGCATTTACCTACGCGATCCTGGCGACGCTTTCTTTCCTGACAATGGAAAACGCCGGACTGGTCGGGCCGCCCGAGGAGCAGTCGGCGATTCCCATGGCCGAGCAAACAGATACCGCGGACATCGAACCGGTCCTTCGTCACGCGGAATTCCCAGAACCAAGTTTCCAGAGAGCTGAGTTGCCGATACCCAGATATCAGGAGGCGGTTCGCCCCGAAGACGACCTTCAGGATGCTCCGTTGTTTCGTTGACGCCGTGGCAGCGAACTGAACAGGCTTGCGCCTCGAAATCTCCGGATTCCACTTCGCACTGTGGATCGCCCCCAATAAGAGGTTGCAGTCACACGACGGAACAGAATCTGGCGGCAGATCTACGACCCAGTCTGAACGAGTCCGAGGCGCTGCAACTTTGCAAGGCATTCGTCGCGTTCGCGGGAGCGCGTGAGTTCCTTCCAACTGGAATCCTGGCAGTCAGAAAAGGCATCCAGGGAGTACGGCGGCGAAAGCTGATGTTCGGCGGCATATTCTTGGAGTCGCTGAATGACACCCGCGTCTAAACGAGTGAGCATCATCGCTTGCATGCGGTAGTCCTGAAATGCCTCCCAAACCACGGGGAACAACGGCTTCACGATCTGTTCACCAATGGTCGTCGCATACTGGCGGATTTCCCATTGGGCGTGGCTGTCCATCCGCAGGGCGAGAAAGTGGAGCAGATTGTGGAGATCAATTTTCCAGTACGCTTCGGTGTAGGTGCACAGGGGCAAGTCTTTTCGGGCCTGTTCTCGTGCGACTCCGCGATCCAGTCGGGCTTGGTAAAGGGCACGGGCGGACGCTTGAAATTCTCGCTCTGCCTCCGTGAGTTCGTCTCCTTCTTCCAGAAATCCGGCACTTCCCTGTCGATTGTTTTCGGCCTGCGTCCGCCATTCATCAGGTGGTGTTGCTTGTGCTGAATCGATTGCAACGGAGTAGCGCGTGCTGTATTCGTTGACATTGGCCGTGCGGTGACGAATCCACTGCCGCCAGCAATCCATGGGAACGCGCACCAGAAATTTGACTTCCGCCATTTCGAACGGAGTCGTGTGTCGATGTCGCAGCAGATAACGGATGAGCGTGCGATCGTCCGAAACCTGTCTCGTCCCCTCACCATAGCTGACCCGCGCTGCCTGTACGACAGAACTGTCATCCCCCATGCAATCGACGAGGCAGACGA
>JAGQQQ010000588.1 GCA_020426125.1 Planctomycetaceae bacterium | reverse complement strand
CCGCGCGGCCGTCGGGGTCAATGCCCTCCCGCTGGATGCCGCCGTCGAAATCGAGTTTCTTTTCGAAGTTGAGTAGCCTCACTCGTTTGCTTGTTGCTCAGCGAGACGTCTCTTCCGCTCGCAATCTGGTTCGCCATGCGCGATATTGGGGCAACATCTCGTTCCCGGAAATCAGCGTCTAAAGGATGAACCGGTTGAAAGCCCCCGTGCGAGCGATGCTTTCGTCCACCCTGATGCGGGACAATCGGAGCCTGTTTCTGGCGCTGTTCCGGGGAGGATATCTCCTGATCGCTCTCCCCATTGTCATGGGGCTGTTGCAGTCACTTCCCGTCACGGCAGCCGGAGTCAAAGTGGCCTGGGGGATGGAATTCCAGCTCGCGGCGTTTTTTTGTATTGGCCTGGCCCACTATCTGGGAAGCGAGTCTGCTGGTGATAGCCGGACGGGCGTTCTCGAGTTGATTGCAATCTCGGGAGTCACTCGGCTGGAGTGGATCATCTACCGCTTGGCACAGTGTTGGATTAATTTTCTCTCCGTCTGGGTCATTCGGATCCCCGTCTTGGCATTCTTGGGGACGTTCGGCGGGATGACCGTGGACAACTGGCTTTTCCGGGAACTGCTGTTGCTGCTGATGTTCGCGGTGGGATCGACGATCAGTTTTGTTGGTTCGTACTCGGCTCCGACTCGCCAGAAGGCTTGGGGTGCGTTGACATCATCGGTCTTTTTCATTGAATTTGCGTCCGTGTTCCCGACTCTCGTTCTTCGTCGTTTGGTGCCGTTGCTGGGAGTCGCCGGGACGGGGCCCCTGTCCCAAGCGGAGGATTTCCTGAGCACATTTGGTTTCGTCGCATGCGTGCAGGCTGCCCACTCCGGCACTCCGACGCCGTCTCAACTCATCCCCACTGCGGTGATTTATGGAGTGATTTGTGTGGGGGCTTTAATCTGGCTTCACCAGAGAATTTTTGTTCGGATTGAGCCACAAGTCCAGGAGAACTTTGCGAAACGGGCCAAGCGGTGGTTCCGCCGGGAGACGATAAGTCGGCCGAGTCGGCGATGCTGGGACAGGCCGCTCGTCTGGCAGGCGTTTGCCTATCATGGGCCTGGGATTTCGGGGGTGATCGCCAAGGCGTCCTTTCACGCCATCGTCGCTGTCGGGCTCGGGGTCGCTTATTGGTTCGGATTCCGGGAATTTGTGCTGGTGTTGATGTGTGCTTGGTGCATTGCGTTTCTACTGCACGGGATTCACAAACCAGCCGACTGCATGAACCGGGAACTGCGTGAGCAAACGCTGACCAGTTTGCAACTCGCCCCGTTTGAAATGACAGATTTTTACAATGGCTGGCGAACAGGGGGCTGGATTCTCGCCATTCCCGATTTGGTCGTGGCGGGAATCGTCTCTGTCCTTGTGACCGCCATGCTTCCGGAAACGGGAGTCATCATCGTGACCATCAGTGTGGGGATGATGGTACTGGGACCACTGCAGTTTTTGTCAGTCGTCCTTCCATGGTCAATCGCCGGATTTTTTACGGGTGCGATTATTATTTGCGTCATTGCGGCCACCGTGATCGCCGGAATTTTCGTAGGGTTGGAGGCCTCACCCTGGCTGGTGCCCGTCGTCGCGTGGCCGATTCTCGGAACCCTCACTTGGGTGGTCCGGCAGTTTGTGATCCCCAAGTGGATTCAGCGGAAACTTTCGACAGACACCGTCAATTAGCTGCTGTTCCATGGAAAATCGACTCGTGCGGGAACATGTCGGAGCGAAGTGGGAACCGCCTCGGGCCCCTCAGCCCCTCAACGAAACCTGATGAAAGGTTTGCAACAGCCCAGCTTGATGTGTTACAAAACAGATCCCGCCAAAATCTTCTCACCGAATCTGTTGTGTGCCCACCGTGATTTGTTTTCGTCATTCTCTGGTATTCTTTACCCTGTTTTTGGGCGGAACAAACGCTTACGGAGAAAAGGCTTCTCAACTCTCCCAAGAGGATTTAACCTTCTTCGAAATCAAGATTCGCCCTATCCTTGCGACTCATTGCTACGAATGCCACTCCAATTCAGCGGAAGAGGTCGGAGGCAAACTCTTATTGGACAGTCGCGATGGGAGCCTCGCTGGGGGGGAGTCCGGTTCGATATTTGATTTTGACACTCCCGAGAACAGCCTGATCGTTCAGGCGTTGCGTCATGACGGCCCCCAGATGCCGCCTGAGGCTCCGTTGCCGGACACCGTTGTGAATGACTTCGCGGAGTGGATCCGCCGCGGCGCCCCAGATCCTCGCGAGCCCGAGCCACAACAAGTCCAGCAAGTAGTGGCTCCCGTTCCGAATTCCCACTGGGCGTTTCAGTCGCCACAAAAGCCCCATGTGCCAGAGGTCAAAGACGTCGAATGGCCTCACTCGGCGATCGACCACTTTGCTCTCGCCCGAATGGAAGCCGCAGGGATCACGCCCAGCGCTGACGCGGATCCACGAACGCTGATTCGGCGTCTCTCCTTCGATCTCGTGGGACTCCCGCCATCGATGGAGCTGGTCCAACGCTTTGAAACCGCCTCTGTGGAAGACCCTCAACAGGCAACAGAAACGCTGGTCGACGAACTCCTGGCGAGTCCTCAGTTCGGCGAACGCTGGGGACGCTACTGGCTGGATGTCGCCCGGTATGGAGAGTCCAACGGCAACGATGGCCTCGGTCGCAATCCGACGTTCCCCCATGCCTGGAGATACCGCGACTACGTTATTGACGCCTTCAACCGCGACACCCCTTACGACCAGTTTCTCACGGAACAAATCGCTGGCGATCTCCTCTCGACGGATTCTCCTGAAGAACGGGACAAGAATCTTGTCGCCACCGGTTTCCTCGCGATGAGCGCGAAGCCAGCGAAGGCGATGAACACGAACTTCGACATGGATGTCGTGGCCGACCAGATCGATGTCATCAGTCGCGGAGTGATGGGGATCACGGTCGCCTGCGCCCGCTGCCATGATCACAAGTTTGATCCGATTCCCACGAGCGAGTATTACGCCCTGGCGGGGATGTTTACCAGCACGGAAACAATGTGGGGAATGGCCGGCCACGAAGGGCTGACTGCGCCGTCGACTGACCTCCATGTTTTGAAGACACCTGAGAGGGTTCCCCCGCCCGAGGACTTCGAGGAAACGGTCCTCGTCCTGGAATCCAACACGGGCAAACCGAAGCCGATTCCCAAGCCCAAGTGGCCCCCCGGAACGCCGCTGGCGATGGGGGTTCGGGACAAGAAGGAACCGGCCGACTGCAAAATTCACATCAAGGGAGATGTCGGCAAACTCGGCGACGTCGTTCCCCGGGGCTTTCTCAGTCTCTGTCAGTTTGAGTCGAGCGAATCCCTTGAGATTAGCGCGAAGCAGAGCGGACGACTCGAACTGGCCAAGTGGATCACGCGACCGGACCACCCGTTGACCTCCCGGGTAATGGCCAACCGCGTCTGGATGCATCTGTTTGGAACGGGACTTGTCAGCACTCCCGACGAATTCGGACTGACTGGCGAGGACCCCACCCATCCGGAGTTGCTCGACTATCTGGCGACCCGATTCGTCGAACAGGAATGGTCGATCAAACGGTTGATTCGGGAGATCGTCCTCAGCCGGACCTATCAATTGAGCAGCTTGGCTGACGGAAAATCCTCCGATCAGGACATTCCGCTCCTCGCCCGGCATCAGCGCCGCCGCCTGGATGCCGAATCGCTACGGGATGCCATGTTGTCGGCGAGTGGAACTTTGAACCTGGCACCGGGGGACGGTTCGATCATCCGACACCGAGATATTCTGATCAACCTCGCTGGAAGCTTGCATCAACCCAGTGACCAACGGAGTGTCTATCTCTGTTACCTTCGCCATTCTCCTCCACCAGAGTTGATGGCCTTCGACCTCCCAGAGTTTACCAAGAGTGTCGGCCAACGTGGCGTGAACACTGTCCCCGATCAGGCCCTGTATCTGTATAACAATCCGTTTGTCATCGATCAGGCGGAGCAGTTCGCCCAGTCCGCGATTGCGAGCGAATCCAACGACGAAAATCGAATCCGTTCCCTTTGGCAACGAGCCTATCAACGAAGTCCCAGTCAAGCGGAAATCGCCGACGCGATGGCCTACATTCAGGCCACACGATCCGAACTCGATTCCGACGAAAAAGCCTGGTCCAGTCTTTGTCAGGCGGTCTTGGTTGCCAATGAGTTCCGATATGTGGATTAGAAATGGAGTGGGTAGTAGTTAGTGGATAGGAACAGGGCCAACGATCGATTGACGGCGAATTTGAAAAGACGCAAGCAGAAGAGTTGAATTCATGCGATACACTCGACGAGAAATGCTTCAGACCGCATCGTGTGGATTCGGTTACCTCGCGCTGCAAGCCCTCTGTGCTCAATCGCTTACAAGCCCAGCGAACGCCGCATCGACGAGCGGGCTCTCACCCAAAACACCAACGCATGCGGCAACGGCCAAGCGGGTCATCTTCCTCTGCATGAGCGGGGGCCCCGCGCAGCTGGACACCTTCGACTACAAACCGCAGACCGGGAAGAAGCCGCATCCGGGATCGGTTGTCCAGTTCCAGCAATATGGCGAAAGCGGGATGTGGGTGTCAGAACTGATGCCCGAAACCGCTCGACATGTCGACCGGCTCTGCATGATCAACGGCATGCATGCCGACACCGGGATTCATGCCCAGTCCTTTTTGCAATTGCACACGGGGGAACGACTCCGCGAGCGGCCGAGCCTCGGGTCTTGGATCAACTACGGACTGGGAACGGAGAATCAGAATCTTCCTGGCTTCATCAGCCTCAATACCTCGAAAACGTCGATCTATTCGAGTGCGTTTCTCCCGTCGATTTACAATGGCACGCCCATTGGGGTGAACGGCGAGAATATGTCGCTGGCGACCATCAAAGACGTGACGAGTGACCATCTCCCCGTCGGCACGAAGCGACGCCAACTGGACCTCGTGCAGCGGATGAACGAACGGCATCTCGAGCACCGTCCGGGCGACAGCCATCTCGAAAGCGTCATTGAGTCGATGGAACTCGGATTCCGGATGCAGACCTCCGCTCCGGAACTGCTGGACCTGAGTTCAGAGACCCAGGAGACTTTGAATCGTTACCGGGTTGGACAGCAAGGTGAGGCAGTCGGAACGTGCCGCGAATCCGACTTTGGTCGCCAGTGCCTGCTCGCTCGGCGATTTGCCGAAGCGGGTGTCCGCTTTATCGAAGTCAACCACGGCAGTT
>JAGQQQ010000587.1 GCA_020426125.1 Planctomycetaceae bacterium | reverse complement strand
CGGACACGACCACGGACACGACCACTGACGGCGATCGAACGCGAATCTCTTATTCGCTGTAACCGGCAGAGTCGAATTCATTGAAACCCATTCATTCAGAATTGTTGACACCTTCCAGCCGACCTCGTCCAACTGGTTTCCTCAAACCATAAAGTCCCAAGCGTTTCCTGAGTTTGCGCCGACATTGGCTGAGACGGAATCGTGGTCGCATTGCCTGATCCGTGAGGTCGGGACTCGTCTCCCCAGGGATTTCCCGGAATCCGACGAATCCCGGAGCGGATGCCCCCTCGCGTTGGCTGCGAAGCGACTTTCTGAGACAATGGCAACTGTCATCACTGAGGCGGAAAGAGAATCACTGTGGTCAACGCCGCGACAATAACAGCGAATTTGCTGATCATCGGAGCCAGCACGCGTGCGGCGGCCCATTCGGCGATCCGGGCGGGGTTCAAACCTTTGTGCCTCGACATGTTTGGAGATGCGGATCTTCAGGCGGTTGTGCCGACGCAGGTCATTGAAGACTATCCCAATGGCCTCCTGACTGTGCTCCCTCAGGTTCCCCGTTTGCCCGCGATTTATGTGGGGGGATTGGAAACGCGACCGGACATCCTCGAATGCCTGGAAGAGAATCACGAACTTTGGGGGAACAGTGCGGAGTTTGTGCGAGCGGTGAGGTGTCCGGATACGATCCAGGAATCGATTCGGATGTCGCGGGTCCATTTCCCGGAGTACCGCCCCCTAACCGATCGTCCGCCTCAAGATGGGACCTGGCTGATCCGGCCTCGCTCGGGAACTGGGGGATTTGCCATCCAACGCTGGACGGACTCCACCAACATCACCGCCCTCGTTCCGGAAGATTATCTCTTTCAGAAGGTCATTGAAGGCGAAGCCTGCTCCGCCACATTCCTCGCATCAGGCCAACCGGGGGATGTCCGTTTTGTCGGAGTCTCCCAGCAACTTCTTGCCGGACCAGATTCGCACCTGTCGGAGTTCCGCTGGTGTGGTAACCTCGCTCCCATCTCTTTATCGATGGGAGCCGAATCGCTGATTCGGCGCTTTGGGAATGTTCTGAAATGGAAGATGGGCCTCCGCGGCCTCTACGGGGTCGACTTTGTCGTCGATGCGGAAGATCGGGTCTGGATCACCGATATCAACCCCCGGTATCCGGCCTCCTGCGAACTTCTCGAACACATTACCGGCTGCCCGTTACTCGCAGATCATGCGCGCTGCTTCGACGAAGAGTTGGACATTGCCTCAAAATGGTCGCGAAGGCATCCCCATCAATTTCTCGCGAAGGGAATTCTATTCGCCCCACGCGAGGGAGTCATTAAGCAGGAATTGCGAGATCCCCGCTCGGTTCCCGTCAAAGAACTTCCAGAATTCGCGGATTTGCCGATGAAATGGACAGAGTTTCAACGGGGGGACCCCGTCTGTACCGTCTTTTCATCGGGTGACACGCGCGATGCGACACTGGCCGCACTCCGCGCGAAAATGGATGAAATCACCACCCAAGTCTTCGGGGATTGAACGCACGAAACCCGGACTGTTAAGTCAGCACGCCCACCGCATTCGTCTCAGCGGACGTAGAATAAGACGTAGTAAAGCCCCCCCAAAGCGACCACGAACAGTGCCGCCTTCATCCAGGTGGGAACCGTGGCCAAGGTCATTTCCTGCGGGACGCCCCCATTCACGGGCGGAGGGGGGGGGACCGCCAACTGGACGGGACCACCCGGATTGACCGGAGCGGCTTGGTTTCCAGCGGGAGCGGCCTTGCGATTTCCGGCAGTAGCTCCATCGGGGGAGATGTTGAAGTTGTCCGGTTCGGGGACGTTCCGAGGCCGCTCCAGATTCGCTGGTTCCGGATCCGGCTCACTGTCGAAGTACCACTCAATCCCACAGTGGGGACACTTCTGGCCGTATTCTGAATCGACAGACACCTCTTTCATACAGTTACTGCATGTGAGGGTCACTTTCCCTTTCGGTTTTGGCTTTTCCTCCGGCTGATTCGGGTCCGGCTCCTTTTCCGTAAATGTGAAGGCTCCGATCCGGGACGTTTTGGTCATGGCCGACGAATCTGCCTCAGGTTGTGTTTCCGGTTTCTCGACCAACGGTGTCTCCAAAGCGGGTGCTGGGTCTTCACTCGTTTTCGCGGGATCCGGTGTTGTCGCAGGCATCGAACGAGGGACCGTGTAATGCTCGGACTCGACCCCTTGGATCCGTGCGCCCCGAGCAATGGCGGCGTCCACCGTTTCCGACCGGGCATTGAACTGAAACGACCGATCAAACGTCGAAATCAGCAAAATCGCATCCGTGTCGAGAGATTCCTCTCGCTGACCATTTGGCTCGTCCCGAGCGGGAACGATCAGACGCACGTGCTCGTGATCCAGGCTCAACAGATTCCCGCGAACGACCGAGCCCCCCGTTGTGCGAACGGACACATCTGGCTGGCCTGTAAAGACAAGACGTGTGGCCGCATTGGCGGACAGCGAAACCCCGACAAGAAATGCTCCAGCAACTCCCAGTGAAAACCATCGCTGTTGCCGAATTCGTTGCTGACCCATATTCGCCTCTCTGACATTTTGCCCCAGTGAACTGGCACGAGCGAAGACAAGAACGAACGCAAAAGTCTTACGTGTGTAGGATTGTAGAATCCTTCAACATTTCGTGCAAGAGGCGAAAATACCTCCCCTTGTATAACGCGCAACCCGCAAAAACCGTTCAGGAAAGTTTTACAGATTGGCCAAAAACGTGGGATTTTGGTCAGATTCCTACTTCGACCTCAGGAAATCCCCTACACCAACTACCCTGCCAAACTCTGGATGTGGTGACTTGGGGACCGTGGCTTGTCGAGTACGATGAGGGAGTCACTGATCCGTTGATGCCCTATTTGGATGTCACAAACATGTCACTAAAGAGCTTTTCCCAGTTGTTTCAAGAAGCGGACGCCTTAGCGGAACCTGTCGGAGTGGCGGCGGCGGGGGGAGCTGATGCAACGGTCATCCAAGCCCTCGAATTGGCCCGACGGCGCGGCTGGGTTCGTCCCATGCTCACCGGCGACCGCGGCGCGATTTCGCAGATTGCCGAAAGCCTGGAGATCGATCTGGAGCCATTTCAAATTGTCGAAGATGCGGCCGACTCGGCTGTCGCAGCCGTTCACGTGGTGAAATCTGGAAATGCACAACTCCTGATGAAAGGGCAGATCCCCACGCCTTCTCTAATGAAGGCGGTACTCGATCGCGAACAGGGGCTGCGAACGGGACAATGCATCTGCCAGGTTGTGCTCATGGAGATTGCCCGCGATGACCGCCGGTTCCTGATGACCGACACCGGGGTCACCGTTGCTCCCACACTGGAGCAGAAACGGGACTTGATCGACTTGATCACCGACACCGCCCGGCGACTTGGAGCCGAGACTCCGCGAGTCGCATTGATGTCCTGCACGGAGAAGGTGAACGCCGCCGTCCCCGACACTCTCGACTCCGCCAAATTGGTCGAAGACTTTGACGAAGGACGCTTCCCTGCCAGCATCGTTCAGGGGCCGCTCTCCTTTGATCTGGCCTATGCCCGCGACGCGGGGGCGAAGAAACGCATCGAAGGCGATGTCATTGGGGCCGTCGACGCGATGGTCTTCCCCGACCTCTCCTCCGCGAACCTGACCGTCAAAGGGATCATGTACACAGCCGATTGCCAATTCGGAGGCGTATTACGCGGGACGACGCACCCCGTGGTCTTTATGTCGCGAGCCGACACCGTCGAAACCCGCTTGAATTCCCTCGCGTACGCCATCAGCCTGTTAAATTCCTAACTCCTGATTCCCAGTTCCTCACTCCTCCCCAAGAAACGCACCATGCGAGCCGTTGTTCAAAGAGTCAGTTCCGCAAGCGTCACCGTCGCCGGCGAGGTTGTCGCCGAGATTAGACGGGGCTTCCTCGTGCTCTTGGGTGTCGGGACGGACGACACGCAGGACGACGTGAATGTGTTGGCCGCCAAGGTTTGCGGTCTGCGCGTCTTCCCGGATGCAGACGACAAGATGAATTTGTGCCTCACCGACATCCAGGGGGAAGTCTTGGTGGTGAGCCAGTTCACCCTGTTTGGAGATTGCCGCAAGGGGCGTCGTCCCAGTTTTATCGAAGCCGCACGCCCCGAGTTGGCGGAGTCATTGTATGAGAGTTTCGTCGCGGAGGTCCGTGGACAAGGACTTCGCGTCGAAACCGGCCGTTTTCAACAACATATGGACGTCGCCCTCGTCAACGATGGCCCCGTCACGCTACTGCTCGACAGCCGCAAACTGTTTTGACGACGGGAATAACTTCCAGGATCACTTTTGCGAAAACTGTTCGTAGGCCTGACGACGAAACAGAGCCTGGCACTCATTTCCTCGACCTGGGAATCCGGCGTGCTGAACCAGCCAGATGAAGATCAAATCCTTTTCCCGATCCGCGAAGGAGTTCGTGGAATACGCTCCTCCATGCCCGAACGTCTTGTCCGTGACGCTGAACCCGAGTCCATAACTCTGAGGCAGGTCCATCGGGGTCTGCCTGGTCGTCAGCTGTTCGACCACCTCTTTTGAAAGGTAGCGATGTCCTTCGAGTTCTCCCCCGTTAAGTAGCATTTGGTAGAAGCGTGCCACATCGCGAGCCGTTGAAAAGAGTCCACCGGCCGGCATCGGGAAGCGGGACTGCCGGTCGGTCAGCGGGTAGAAGAGTTGTGTGATCTCCAGTGCCGTGAGTCCCCCTGAGTTTCCAGTGGGGCGATACGACTTCGCGATTCTTCTCACTTGTTCTTCGTTCGGCCAGAAGGTCGTGTCCTTCATAGAAAGCGGATCAAACAATCGCTCGTGCAGGAACTGTTCGTAGGCCATGCCGGAAACGACTTCCAGGATCCGAGCGGCCGTGTTGATGCCGGCATTGCTGTATTGATACTTCGTCCCGGGCTCAAACTCGAGCGGTGTCATGGCATAACTTCGTACTCGCGCCGCGAGCGGGTACAAGTCCAGCGTCGGCTCTTCCAATGCCGACTGAAACGGCAGCCCGCTCGTGTGGGAGAGCACTTCGCGAACGGTGATCGGATGCCGTGGTCGTTTCAGGAGGCGGTGTTCCTTATCCGCTTCGACGAGGACCATCTGCCCGCGAAACTCCGGAAGATAGTTCTCGACGGGGTCATCGAGCCTCACTTTTCCCTCATCGACCAACATCATGAACGCGGCGGCCGTGATGGGCTTCGACTGGGAGGCGATCCAAAACATCGAGTTTGCTGCCATGGGGCGCTGACCGTCGATATCCGCCCAGCCCACGGTATCTTCATAAATTACGTGTTCGCGATCAGCCACCAGCATCACGGCCCCAGCCAGTTCCTGACGCTCGACATACGGCTGCAAAGCCTCCGCAATCTCACCCGCTTCGAGGGACGAAACGAAGAGTAAGAGATTCACAACGCAACACAAACGGATTTGCATGAGAGTGCTCAAAAGCAAACGATCATTGGGATGATCCTGGTCAACACGAGTCTAAATGACGGGGCGTGATTGTTGGGCGCTCAAACGCAGAGAAATTCGAAAACTCAAATCCCAAATCTCAAACAAATCCGAAATTCCGAATTTCCAATTGAGCAAACAAATTGCGTTTCGGCAGAGAAATCCCAAGGCATTCGCGACGAAACGTTTTGTCCTTTTGAGTTTATGATTTCGAATTTGTTTGGTCCTTGATGCTTCGAATTTCGGATTTCTTCCAAAGAAGTGTCCAAAAATCAAAATCGGTCATCTCGTTACGGAATCCGACAACCGGAAGCGCGGCACACCTGACGTCGCAATCTCGCAAAGTCGCATAACAAAAACGGCCCTCGCAAGTTGCGAGGACCGCTGGGACTTTCAGGAATTCAGGAGGCCGCGACTATTTTTTAGGAGGCCTTCAAAGCGGCCATCACTTCGTCGGTGATCGCCCGGACGAGGGCTTCCTGGTCGGCGGCTGGGAGCGACGACAAGCCGCTCGGTTGAGCCAGGTACCCAGGAAACGCTGGGGGGGCATCAAAGGCACAGGTCTGCGGGGCTGGAACATTCTTTTCCTGATATCCACTCCGGAACGCGGAATTTCCACAGAGGTCGCAGTCGTCAAAATGGAACCGGGGATCATCGAAGCCGAGACGCTTTTTGAGGTCCAGCAGTTCGCGAGACTTCTGCTCATTGAGATACGTGATTCCGCCGAGTTGTTTGGCGATTACGAGAATACGGCAGTACGCATCGAGAATTTCCGTCTTCCAGTACGCTTCTTCCAACGTCTTTCCAAAGCTGACGGTGCCATGGTTCGTCAGAATGATGGTGTTCGTCGCTTTCAGAAACGGGACCACCGTATCCGCGAATTCCTGTCCACCGGGAGTCTCGTACGGCGCCAGCGGGACTTCCCCCATGAACACTTCGATCTCGGGAAGCACGCACTGCGGAATCGCTTCCCGGGTGACGGCGAACGCCGTCGCATGCGGGGGATGGCAGTGCACCACGGCCCGGACATCCGGCCGGTGCTTCATAATGGTCAGGTGCAGCAGGATTTCACTGGTCCGCTTTTTAGTCCCCGCAAGCTGGTTGCCATCGAGGTCGACCATGCAGATGTCGTCCGGCTTCATGAAGCCTTTGCAGATCATCGTCGGGCTACACAGCACTTCGTTCTCGCCGACGCGGTAGGAGATATTCCCGTCGTTTGCGGCCGCGAATCCCTTCGTGTAAACCCGGCGGCCAATCTCGCAGATCCATTCTTTGATTTCCGGATTGTTAAATAGTGGCTGGTACATAGTCAGTTCCGTTCTGCTGGGCGTCTCTTAGCAATGGCGAAGAGACACGAACATGGCACATGGAGTAAGGTGAGCGGGGGACGTCAGTCCCCTGTGTTTTATGATCGCAGAGTTGTTTCGAAAAATTCGAGTTACGAAGTGGGTCGTTTTTAGTGGGTAGTGGGTAGGGGAATGCACAAGGGAGATAACGGCTGCCTACCCCTCGACTAAACTGATATCATCCAGCAACGCTGAGCAATACGCATCCAACGGTTTCACGTCCGGATGGAACGGAGCCGACGCTTCCGCTCCATCGCTGATGGCAATGAGAGACCCGTTTCCGGATCCCAATTCATCAAACACAATGATGGGTTCACCACGCCCAGAAGCGTCGCCTCCCAGGCCTTTCCGATCGAGCGGCACGACCATCTTCCAGGTCGCTCCCTGAACCGAGGGATGCCACCGGGAGAGCGTCACTTTGCCAATCACTTCTCCAATACGCATAACAACACTACTGGTTTCGGATCTCGCGAACGAGATTCCTGAGTTCGAAATAGGATCGTCCGGTTGGAGGGAGACACCAGACGTTCGCCCGCAATTGCCGCCGGGCCATCTTGATGTCCCCCACATCCCGAATTGGGACCGCCTTCACCGCGGAATGCCGATTCGCCAGGCACGCCGCTCGATAGGTCTGTTCGCAGGCGATGAGGACGCTGCTCACGCCCCCCCGACTGATTTCTCCGATGGCCAGCTTCGCCGCATCATCCGGACACCCGAGCAACTCCCGTCGCCAGTCCCCCTGAATCTCGTTCCAAATTCGCTCGAAAGCGTCGGTGTTCTGAATCACGATCAGCAATGAAGATCGGGTCTTCTCGCCTACCGCGGCTTTATCGGTTCCTGCCGACTTTCCGGGAGGCCTTTCCTGACGTGTCACGGTGATTCGCCGTTCCCTCACGGCATCTTTCGCGGCAGGTGTAATAATCGCTTTCGGATGGACGACCACCTCGCTCCCGGCGGCCAACGCTTCTAAAACGTCAGCAGTGACGACCTTCGCCTCCAGGACCACGGCGTTTGTCTCAGGAAGCCGAGTTCCCATCGGAGATGGCACCGCTGAGGGAGCCTCTTCACGCACCGTCGGCACTGAGAGTTTTTTCAAAACTCCCGCAACAATCCGATCTATGGTGTCTGAGGACATGGGAAGTTGGGATTCGGGGTCAGGGGCCGGGGGTCAGGGTTTGGAAACTTTTACTCTCACCTTTCCTCGCTACTCACTCCACTATTCATCCGGTTCTCCGAGGACCATCCAGCGAACGGGAGTCGTTTTGGTTCCCATCGCTTCGCTGACGGCCTTGCCATCGGAGGTGATGATCACCTGGCTCCCCAATCGGGCCCCCATGCTGTCGATGGCGAGCAACGGCGGACCGTCGTCGCCACCATCCGCCATCAACGGCTGTACCACCAGCAACCGCCACCCATTCAGGGACGGATGCTTCACGGTTGACGTCGCACGTCCAATGACGGTGGCTAGGTTCATGAGAGAGGAGGGAGGAGAGGGGAGAGAAAAGAGAAACGCATAGGGAATCCGCTTTTATTATCACTTGTTTTTGAGGCTGCGGCGGAGGCCGCTGAGCATGCGGGCGATTTCTTCGGCTTTGACAGTGCAGTTGTCGAAAGTCGGTTGGTCGATCCAGTTTTGTTCAAGGCTAATGCAGAGCTGTGAGACGGTCTCCATCAGGGATCCGTACGCAATCTCGATAAACCGGCAGAACTCCGTTTTTGAATTTCGGCTGTTTCCTTCCGCAATGTTGGAAGAGATGGAGACGGAGGCACGCCTCAGTTGGCTGACAATCCCATACATCTCATGCTTTGGAAATTTCGCGGTGATCTCGTAAATCAACGCCGCGTACTGAACCGATTTCCGCCACACATCCAATTGAAAAAATGTAAACGTTGCCCTTTCCGCCATTCTCTCTCATCTCTCCTCTCTATTCCCTCCACTCTCAAACGATTCTCAACTCCCCGACCATCGAGCATCTTCTGGACCGTGTGAAGGTGAGGGGGTTCGTGACCCCTTCGCCGGTGGGGGTGGCGACGCTGAAGGAGAGATAGCCTTCTCCGCCGAGGCCGAGGCCGGCCATGCTGGGGCCGTTTTTCACGTACAAGGTGGTGTTCATCATGCGGCCCATGACGGTCATATTATGAACGTCCCGGGAGTGAATAATGGCGGTGTGGCCGAAGCCATGTTCGAATTCAAGGGCGAGGTTCATCGCGTGTTCGACGTTGCTGGCACGCACAAACGGGATGAACGGCATCATCTGTTCTTCCGGGACGAACGGGTTGTTTGTGTCCGTTTCGCCGTAGAGAATTTGAGTTCCATTGGGGACCTGCACGCCGATTTTCTGAGCAAGAACAGCCGCATCCTGTCCGACGAGATCGCGGTTGAGGATGGCATGCCCCCCTGGTTCTTTCGGAGGAGAGAAGGCGATCTTCGTCAACCCATCGATCTGCTGGGGATTGAGACGGTAGCCCCCATTTCGACCCACGGTTTCCATGAGCTTGTCGAAGATGGAGTTGACCGCGAAGACCTCTTTTTCACCAATGCAGAGCAGGTTATTGTCGTAGGCCGCTCCGGCGATAATGCTCTTCGCTGCATTTTCCAAATCGGCTGTTTCATCAACAACGACCGGTGGGTTTCCCGGTCCCGCGACAACGGACTTCTTCCCTGCCTGCAAGGCCGCACGTGCGACCGCCGGGCCACCAGTGACGCAGAGCATCCGCACTCCGCGATGCTTAAAGATCGCATTGGCCGATTCAATCGTCGGTGTGCCGATGATGGTAATTAAGTTTTCAATTCCGATCGACTCGGCGAAGGCTTTATTAAAGGCTTGAACACCTTCACAGGCGATGCGGGCCCCCGACGGATGCGGATTGAAGACGACGGTGTTCCCGGCGGCGACCATGTTGACGACGTTGCCCGCCAGAGTCGGCAGCGAGTGGGTGACGGGCGTAATCGCCCCGATCACTCCAAAAGGAGCATACTCCTCAACGGTTAACCCCTGATCTCCGCTGAAGCAGTCCGTTTTGAGGTATTCGGTTCCAGGAACCAAGCGAATGATCTGGAGCTTGCCGATCTTGTGATCGAGGCGACCGATCTTGGTCTCTTCGAACTCTTTCCGCCCCCAGGTCTCGGCATTCTGGTGGCACATGTCTTTGACAATCTGCACGACCTTTGCACGATCCGCGATGGTTTTCTGTTGTAGTTGCTTAAAGGCTTCGTTTGCCGCGGCAACCGCTTGGTCGACATCGTCAAACACGCCGTAATTTCCACGACCCGAAACTGGACCGGGACTGTAGGAACTTGAAGATCCGCCGTGAGTCCCGCCGGAGAGGACGGGAATCCCAGAACGATTCCCCTGAGGCGGAGCCTGCCCGTAGACGCGCTGGCCATATCCCTCGGAGGAGCCGTTGCCGTTCGCGGGTTTGCGGGACTTGCCGAGTTCCGACAAGACCTCCTCGACAACGGCTCGGATGGCTGTTTCGTTCGCTTGCATCGATTGATCTCCGTCTGTCGTGTTTTTCTGAATTTCTAAGCAGCCGAGGATTCTTGAAGGGGCATTCCCCTTGTCGGTTCGCTCTCAACCGGCCCTCAAATCTCAAACTGAAAATGCGGTTTGTGATTCGATGAACTGCCGAATTTTGGTTCGCGTGGGAAACATTGCGAGCATGATGGACAATCCGCCGCCGACAATCGCCATCGACCACCATTGCTGGGCGACGATGTAGGCCACGATGTTGGCGAAACACATGCCTTCAATGCCTGCAAATCGCACGAGCAATCGAGTGCGATAAACGTTGATGTAATCCTCGACTGTTGCGTTCTCACCCTGCTTCTCTCCGACGATTGAAGAGAGCGGGACTAACATCATCGGACCAAACGAAACCACCGCGATCGCCAAAGGCACGAGGGTCTCTCCGGGCGCCGCGTTGAATCCCCTCAGATAAACGATCGCCAGCGCGACACAGGAAAACACAACGACCGCGATCATCAATGCCGCTGCGATGATGACGCAGGGCATCACGTGTTCGTCGATCTTCTCCAGTGAGTCATTCATGGCCAGGTGGAGTGCGTTCTCGCTTTCGAAGCGGCTTACTAAGTGGACTTGTAAACTGACTGGTGGCCGAGTTGGACGTTGTCGACGATGCCGATGATCGCGCAATCAATCGGCAATGTTTTCGTCTCTTCGGTGAACCGGGCGCTGGACCCCTGGACGATTAAGACAACTTCACCCTCCCCGGCTCCGACGGCATCGACGGCAATAAACGTCCGCCCGGTCGACTTGAGCGAGTCGGTGTTCGTTTCATCCACACGAAGCGGCTCGACGATAAAGAGCTTCTGCCCCGTCATCGAACTGACCTTGTGCGTGGCCGTCAAATTGCCAGTAATCTTCGCGAGGAACATG
>JAGQQQ010000586.1 GCA_020426125.1 Planctomycetaceae bacterium | reverse complement strand
ACAAACAGGGCATCCGAGGGACTGAGCGCCGCGGTCCCTTCGGGCCAGGGGCCTTGTCCCATCAGCCCAGTGAAGTCACCTTCCCCGGTGAAATGGTGCAACGCAATCGCTGCCAGCAAGAACGCGGCATCCGCCACACGATATACCCCCCAAACCCGGAGTCCGTTGATGACCGGGTTCGGGCGATCATGAAAGTAGGCCACGAGCAGAGCGGACGAGAGCCCCACCAATTCCCAACCGAGAAACAATGTCTCAATCGTTCCGGCCAGCGAAGCGTAAATCATCCCGACCAGGAAGACGGCATACAGGAGGAAGAACCGGTTGTAGCCAGCGTCCCGATGGAGGTAGCGATTGGCGAAGGCTCCAATCGTCCCAATCAGGACAAAGGAGAGAATGGCAAACGGCACCGACAAACGGTCGAACACAAACTTTAAGTGAAAGTGAAAATGCAGGTGCTCTCCAGGGAGAACGACCCAGTTTCCGAATTCGATCGGGACGTTGCGGCTCCCCGTGGCCAACATGTTGATCAAGATCGCCACTGCTGCCAGGAGGCCGGTGACGACCGAGATCTCTGTAAGCCGGGCCATGTTCCGTTCGGTTAAGGGGCGGCCGAACAGTTCTGTGATCCCGAAAGTGAATAGTAACAATGCCGGACAGGCAACAACGCACACGCCCAGCAAGAAGAACAGATGGTCCATGGTCATGAGCGGGCTCCCTGTGACTCTGCCGGATTTGTCTCGGCGGATTCTGTCTCGACCGGTCGAGTTGGAGACGCGGTCATGGCCGTTGGAGAAATCGTGGCAAAGCCCAGATGGTGCCGCCAACCGCGGTACCAGTCTTTAGAGGAAGACACGACCGGAACTTCGTGAGTCTCCGGTTCATAAGGCCGGAACTCCCCGTTCGTGAAGAGTAGGATTTTCGAGGAATCGGGATCTTGAAGGGCGAGTTGAACCCATTCGTTCTTGATCAGCCGGGAAATGACGTCACTGCGATCCATGATCGAATGCATCGTTTCCGCGGTGGCTTCAATGATGAACAAAATCCGCATCGGCTCGTGGATTTCGACCATCTGGGCGGACAGTCCGGGACGCAGGTCACTGGTGGCCCCTTCCATGACTCCGAGAAGAGAGGTGATATTATGAGGGAGTTTCGAGCCGCAGCCGTAACCGGTGACGTCCACAGTCGAGAAGTAGTATTCGAGACTGATCCCCGCACACACGGGCACCGCCGCCTGCAGGATCCGCAACAAGATCGAATGCTCTTCGTCATCCTGATGGGGGTCGTATGACGTGAGAAAGGCGCGGCGATCCAGGAACAGTCCCTGCGTCCGTTGGCGTCGGCCGACGATGCAAAGAGCATTCGTCGCGTGATTGTATTCCGGACGGGCTTGAGACAGATCCTCCGACCGCGACTCAACGTGGTGCAAGGCATCGACGGGGGTGATGGAAACATCCGCCGATTCGAAACGGCGGCAACGCTCGTGGGCATCCCGTTGACAGGCTTCGGCAATGACGTCACTGACCCGGTCGAAGTCCCGAATGTGAGTCATTGGGATTCGGTCCAGGTCGGAGAACGTCACGCTGTCGTCGCAAGTGTTGTGATAAGCCCCGACGAAGATCGTCTCATCCGGGATCTCCAGTCCCCGTTCCCAGAGCATTCGGCGGACTTTGGGATCATTGGCCATCCGGCAAAAAGCCCGGGCATTGGGACCTCCCCGTCCTCCGCTGCAGGCTCCGCAGTTGTAAGCGGACTCGTGCGGGTTGTTGAGGCTGGAAGAGCCGTGGCCCGTGAAAATGATGATTCGTGAAAACTTGGACGTCAGGCCAATGTCCCGGAGGATCCGCTCGACGATGTTGGCCATCTCTCCGGTGGTGTAGCCGTAGTGCCCAAACTCCGGTTGGGGCGGGTCGTCCAGCCTGAGTAAGTGCAGGTCCGTCAGTGGCGGGGGCTGAATAAACTGGCCGAATAGTTTCCGCCACTGAGCCGTGGCGCGAGGAAACAGGATGCGGGTGACCATCGGAATCGAGGCCAATGATCCAAACAGGCCGGTGACGATTCCTCCCAAAAACGTCCGGCTCCCCGAGTGCCAGCGATGGGTCACCGTCCCCAACGCCTTTCGCGTTTCCGAACGCCTGCGATGGGCTTGGACTTGCGAGTACGTCACGTCCTCCAGCACCTAGTGCTGAGGCTTAATGAT
>JAGQQQ010000585.1 GCA_020426125.1 Planctomycetaceae bacterium | reverse complement strand
GTGGGACTCGAACCCACAAGCGAGGCGAACTCGCCACCTGTTTTCAAGCAGTGTTGAACTACTGCGGCCCAAGCCTTCATCCTCCCTACCGGTCGGCGGCTGCGCTGAGCGGTCCCGAACCGCTATCTGGAAGACGGGGAATTGAATATCGATAACAACGCCGCCGAACGGGCGATGAAGCCGGTCGCGATCGGTCGCAAGAACTGGCTGTTCGTGGGGTCTCCCCAAGCCGGCCATCCTGATGAGCCTGATCGCCAGCTGCAAAGCCTGTGAAGCGGAACCCTGGGCCTGGCTGAACGACGCCCACACTCAATTCCCCCGCGGCGCCACGCCGGAATCTCGACTTCCGGTCGTCTGTCTGAAGACCCACCCAGAGCACAAATGGACCATTGCCGACCGAAGACGCCAGGAACGATACAAAAAAGATAACCTGTCGTTCACCTGGCGCTTACACACGATCAACTTCGGTCCGGCGCGACAGATTGGCTAATTTCCTCCCAGCCGCCAGCTCTGTGAATTCGAATGAGTTGTCAAAGATCGAAAGAGATGCCGACCTGGCGTCTCCGGCGACTCTTGTCATTCGCTCGCCACGACGTGAACAACGAAAGTCGACTTCACACCGCTGATCAGAAACACTGGTTGGAGGAAGCAGACCGGAGTCTGGGCTGCACGCAGATTTGATTTGCAACCGGAGGCGGAAGATCATGGCAGACCAGAACGCTCAAACGAGTCGTCAGCGTGTGCTCTCGAGTTTTTGTATCCAGGAGACCTGCGTGATCATGTGATTCAGCGACGCAAACGAAATGTGAGCGTTGGTCGCGTAACGAGGACTAGAATTGGCCGGAAACGTGGCGAGTGTGGCGTCACCGACGAGGAACACGTTGAAGTCCTTCGAGAGATTCTCGTAGCCAGCAGTCGTTTTGCAAAAGCACATATCTGTTGCGTATCCGGTCAGAAGGACGTGCCGAATCCCATTCTTCTTCAAAAAGGTTTTCAGAGGGTCATACCCTTCGACGTCGAAGATCAGGACGTCATCGTGTGCCACGGTGACGTCGCTCGATATCGGCACAGGCAATGACCAAAACCCAGCCGGATTGTAACGCGGGCCGGCGTCCAAGCCTGGAAACTGTTGAAAATAATCAATCACGGGTGTCTCTTTGGACAGCGTCAGTGTCGCTGGGATCGGTTGTGCTTCATAGCGGAATTCATTGAGCTTTTCTTTAATTTCTTTTCGAGCCTGCATGCGTTCTTCATGCGACGGATTCGCGTCGAATGTCCGATACATCCGTTTACGGAGCGGGTCGACCTCCCCAATAATGCTGAACAGGGTTAACGCGACATCCTTCCGCATACGTCTGAGAAATGGGTCAATCACCTCCCGTGTATGACGGCCCGCCAAGTGATTTTTGGTCGGAGTACAGAAGTCGGCCGCCCCAGCTGGTTCGGGAGTCTTCCACCCTTGGCCGTCATCGATCCCCCAAGGGTGGACCATGATCACCGCGGTCCTTTCCGAACGCAATCGGTTCGGCATTTCAATGATACCGCGGGCATTATAAGAAAACCTCCAGGAACGCACGCTTAAGTCCGCGCCATCCTCATCGATGAGCATCGGAGCTTCGTAGCGCATCACTTCTTCAACAGGGTGGACGAATTCAGGATGATCAGCCAGGAGCGGACGTGCGTCAGGAATCGGTGTCAGCCGGTTGTCGTAGATGCGTTTCGGCCCCTGCGCAACTGACGATTGAACGAACGCGCCGCAGCCAAGAGCCATCCCGACCAACAACCAGCAGTATCGACGTCTCATTTGCACAGGCATCAGATCCTCTCCATTTTTACTTGGGGACCGATTCCGCGATCGTCCCAAGGCTGACGATTTCGGCTTGGTCACTCGATTCATTGACCAGATCACAAATCAACTTGATTGTCTGAAACTCAGGATCTTCCACATACATGATCGAAGGATGACAGAGAAAGTCGAAAACGGCCCTGCGCTCGATGGCCCATTCCACGCTCTGTCTGACGGACTTCAGAAAGTCATTCAGTTCCCAACGTCCGGTGCGAAATGCGCCGACATCACTAATTGGGCTCATGGGAATTTCGATCAATCCTGTCGGATAAACAAACGGCTGGGCCTGTTCATGGGCCGCGAGAATCGACGCGAATACGTCG
>JAGQQQ010000584.1 GCA_020426125.1 Planctomycetaceae bacterium | reverse complement strand
TCAACCGCATCGCGACGGAATCTTCTCCCGAAACATCGAGAATGCGGGCCTTGTCGCCGACCTTTTTCAACTCCGCGAGAGTCATGACGATCGCGCTTGCTCGACGGAAATCGGTTCGACAAAGATCATGGTGGAGCTGTCGGCTCGAAAGCTGAGGCGGTGGCCATTCACCGCCAACAGGAGCGGTTCGCCGGTTTTGACCAAGCGAATGACAGTCCCCTCACGCAGTCCCAATTCTTCAAGACGCTGCACAAGTGGTTGAGGGCCATGGACTTCCGCAATGCGAGCGGACTCGTTCACGCGAAGCATGTCGATCGGGATCAACTCATGCACAACAGCGGGCATTCTCGTCTCCAGTTCGAATTGAGACTCAATCTCAACTCAAGGATTGTATCGTCCATCTCGACCGCTGAAAACGGTTTTGCGTCGAAACTTCGCCCGGAACTCAGAATTCGTTAATTTGAGAAGGAACAGCCCCTCCCTGCCCGAATGTTTCACCACCAAGGGAAGTCGATGGTCAACCTTGCCCCTGCCCTGCTTTTTCGCCTGCTTTTTGTGTGCATCTGTTTGTTGCCAGTTGGATTCCTTGTCGCGGCGGCTCCTCCCGGAGTCCCCGAATCGGCCGCGAAGAGACCGGATTTCAGCAGCGATGGTCACGAGGCTTGGGTGACTGGCTCCGAAATTTATTTTGTCACACGAGAATTCCACGCGGAAAAAACGATTGTGCTTCCCCGTCTCCCCTGCCGGATGAAGGACCTTCAGTGGCAGGATCCCCAATTGTCCGCCAAGCTCACCCTGCATCCTGAACCGACCGAGTGGCACCTGCGTACCAATCGGCAGATTGCGCCTGGGACGGTCATGCGACTGGAATTGCTCGACCCCGTTCCGAAACAGCTGGATCTGCCGACCATCAAATCTGGGGAGGACGGGGAATTCCACCTTCCCGCCCACTTCGCCGCGACCCACGGCAAAACCCTCCGCTATGAACCGCAGCCGCACAAAAACACGGTGGGCTATTGGAGCAATCCGGAAGACTGGGCGTCGTGGCAGGTGCGGTTTGACCGGATCGGACCGTACCGCGTGGACATCCTCCAAGGCTGCGGCACGGGGCAAGGCGGCAGCGAAGTGGAGGTGTTTGTCCGGCCCGTCTATTTCAAAGGAGACCAAGGTGACGTCGGGGAGCCGGTTGACTCGCTGAAGTTTGTCGTCGAGGACACTGGCCATTTTCAGAACTTCAAGCGGCGTGAGATCGGGGAGGTCACGATCCCCTCGGCGGGGATGTATCAGTTGGAGATCCGTCCTCGAAAGAAAGCCAAGAATGCTGTGATGGACGTTCGTGAGGTGATTCTGGCTCCGGCTGCGGCACAGAAAGATGACTGACCAGTCCGGTCCGTCTCCCTTTGCCCGACGAGCCTTGTTGTTCTCGCTCCTTTATTTCAGCGAAGGGGCGCCGATCGGGTTCATCTGGTGGGCGCTGCCGACCGTCCTGTCTCAACGCGGTGTTTCACTCGCCGACACGACGGCGCTGACCGCCACGCTGGTGCTTCCCTGGACCTTCAAGTTCCTCTGGGCTCCGTTGGTCGACTGGTTGCAGTCTCCGTGGTGGCATCTGCGGCACTGGATCGTGACCAGTCAATTGCTCATGGTCGCCACACTTGCCAGCCTGCTGACGCTGGATTTGGGATCGCACCTCTCTCTGATCGGCGGAATTCTCTTCTTCCATGCGGTGGCCGCTGCGACGCAGGATGTGTCGATTGATGCCTTATGCATCGCGTCCAGCCATCACGAGGAACGGGGACGGCTCAACGGCTGGATGCAGGCCGGAATGCTGCTAGGTCGTTCCTTATTCGGTGGCGGAAGTATTCTTCTGATTGCCAAGTTCGGATTCCGCGCTCAGGTCACCTTATTGTGTCTGGCCACCGGGACAACGGCACTGCTCCTTTTTTCTTCATGGGCTCGCGACTTGTCGTGGCGTTCAACGGCGGATTTCCAGGCACAGGTAAATGAAAGCTCAGGGGAGAATCCTGGCGGTATGGTTCGCCAACTGATGACTGTCTTGCGGACGCCTACCACTTGGATCGGACTCGGTTTTGCCCTCTCAGCCGGTGCGGGATTCGAGGCGCTAGGAGCGGTGCAAAGTCCGCTCCTTCTGCAAAACGGCTTCTCCGACGAATTCATCGGCTGGCTGCTACTGGTCCCCAATGTCGGCGGAATGATGCTCGGCTCCCTGGCCGGCGGATGGCTGGCGGATCGCTGGGGGCATCGCCGCGCCGTCTTGTTCGGAACCGTGATGACGGGGGCCGGAGTCAGTCTCGTGGCGTGGGCCTTGTCGGATCCCGGCAAGGCAATTCCCGTATCTCAAATGGTGTCCATTTACATTTTCGAAGCCATGGGCGTCGGTCTGCTCACCGCGTCGTCCTACGCTCTGCTGATGGATCTTGCCCAACCTCCCTTGTCCGCCACCCGATACAGCCTCTTCATGGCAGGCACAAACGGCTGCGAGTTCTGGGCCGGATTGCTGGCCGGCCAGACGATCGCGGCAAGGGGAACCATCCCAATTCTCGGAGCGTTGACGGCGGTCTCCCTGGGAGGAGCATTGACCGCACTCCTGTTGTTGCGTCGCCCCGCAGTCGCACCTGGCTAGGTCACATCGTTCCACCGGTTTCAGACTTCTTATCTCGACGGCGATATCATCTGAAGACGCTACGCGCCGAACATCGCCCACTGAAAGATTATTGCGTCTTCGATGCGATGGACTCGTCCGTCGGCGGAAGGATGATGATATCCCCGTGGTCCCCTTCCTGGATCGCTCGGAAGTGGTGGTGCCGGATCAACTCCAGGATGGCGAGGAACATTCCCACGATGCGGCTCCGGATCGTTTCCTCATCAAATAATGAGAAGAAGCGGACTTCCTGTTCCCTGCGAACCTGCTCCCCAATCTGTTCGACGAAGACATGCAGCGGTGTCTCGTCATAACGGATCGACGATTGCGTCTCGATTTCCTTCCGCTTCAAGATCCGGCTCAGTGCGCTCACCAGATCCCAGAGTTCGACTTCCTTAATGCGGTCCGCAGACGGATCCTTCCCCGAACTCGGGCGTTCGTCGCTGAGACGTGGATAGCGTTCCTGCCAAATCTCCGCGTGCCGTTCCAAGGCCAGGGCCGCTTCCTTGAACTTCCGGTACTCCATCAACTGATCGATGAGGTCCGAACGGGGATCCCCGGACTGGGCTTCAATCGTCTCCTCCGCCCGTTCTTCCTCGGGTGACGGCAGCACGATCCGACTCTTGATCTCAACGAGCGTGCTGGCCATCACCACAAAATCGCCAATTAAGTCGAGGTCAAGCTCCTGCAGGACATCGAGAAAGTCCTGGAACTGCTGAGTAATCTTCGCGATGGGGAGATCCGCGACGTCCAGTTCGTTCCGGCGCACGAGATACAGCAACAGGTCCAGCGGACCTGTGAAGAGATCGAGTTCAATGCGATACGGCCTGTCCATCCGGTCCTTCGTTCACGCGGCATTTCGCCGCGATTGCTCCTTCAGCGGGAAATCGTATCACAAGCCACGATCGGCTGGCATCCCGGCTGTGAGAGAAATCCAACCCGGATTGGCCACGCATCACCGGCACAACACCCAGCGAGACAATTGCTGGCAGCAACGGACCGTGCAGTCCTTCGTCTCCTGCCACAACCGGGCGCAGCGGCCACTCGGCTCCGGGATCGGCTCCGCCTCAAAGGGCAATTCCACCCGTTCCCCCATGAGGTAGACCCGCGACGACGTAATCCCCTCCGCGAGACTGGCGGGAGAAACTTTCACGGGGTTTTCCGCTTTGAGCCAGTCCACTGCCACCAGGGCGTCCGTGACGTACTCCGCACAGTGCAGGCCCTCGCAGCGATTGCCGGTCACGTGGTGCTTCACGGAATAGGGCCGCCCTAATTGACTTTCCAGATAGGCTCGGTAGTCGGCCGTCTCGTCCACCGAGAACTCGCGAACGGGATGGAACAACTGCACATCATCGGGAGCCTGCCGATCAAGGTATTCCTCCAACGTCAGTTTCCGCACGCCCGTCCCATTCATGCTGTCATAGACGAATGGCTCCCCGCTCTCACAGACGACGGTCGCCACGTGCGTGTATCCACTCGCGGTGTAAATCCGCACCGCCAGGCAGTCCCCCCGGCTAAAAATCAGCGAACCTGTCTGGCACGCCTGCCGAATTTCCTCAACCGGCCCAATTGTCTGTCGCAGGGTTCGCGCTAGTTCCGCACCCGCCTCGCCAGCGGAGAGGTCCGTCGTGCCGCAGAAAAGAATCAATCCCGTCAGAATTGCGGTCCAAAGTCGCACATTCCTTCTCCCGTTTTCCGGTTTCCCCATCTCCCGTCAGACGTATCCGCAGCCCCGAGAGGACAAACGGCCCCAATTATCGTACGGCTCAAACCCATTCTCAAAAAGCGTCAAATCGACGGTCTGCCGAAATGACAGCAGTTTTCAACAACAGCCCCCATTCCCCGCCAGAACTGCCTTCGTCAGCGACTGTGGAAAAGACGCAACTCCTGAAACCAGTGAGTCTTGCAAAACTTCGAAGGGCGCTGGCACGCCGTTTGTACTAGCAGGAAATCAAAATTCCGCTCGGCCGCCATGGCAGTCGCCACAGGTCCAGTCTGAGCGAGTTGGTGACGAATTCACAATTTCAGTGCGGTTATCTAGTTGCTGAGGAGTATTGGTTCATGGCGAAGAAAGCCAAGAGCGGGGGCACGAAGCTGGTTCCCCTGGGTGATAAAGTGGTGTTGCGTCGACAGGAAGCGGAGTCCACCACCGCTGGTGGGATTGTGCTGCCCGATTCCGCCAAGGACAAACCTCAACGGGGCGAAGTCGTGGCCGTCGGCGATGGCCACACCAAAGACGATGGCTCGAAGGTCGCTCTCACCGTCAAAGAAGGCGATCGCGTGATCTTCAGCTCCTACGCAGGGGACGAAATCAAAGTCGGCGACGACGAATTTCTCCTGCTCCGCGAAGGCGACATCCTCGCGACGTACTAGGCGTACGAATCGTTCTCGACGCTCTCAACCGTTTCGTGGCGGACTTACAGCCCGTCACGAGACAACAATCTTCAAAACTGACATTCTCAATATCATTCGGAGATCCCACCAATGGCCAAAATGATCGCTTTCGACCAGGAAGCCCAGGAAGCCATGCGTCGCGGCGTCAGCAAACTCGCCAAAGCCGTACGCGTGACTCTCGGCCCCAAAGGCCGCAACGTCATCCTTGAAAAGAGCTTCGGCTCCCCCACCGTCACCAAGGACGGTGT
>JAGQQQ010000583.1 GCA_020426125.1 Planctomycetaceae bacterium | reverse complement strand
CTTTCCCAAAACCACTGGCCGTGGTGATCGCGAGGATAGGGAAAATCTTTCATTGTGAGATCGAGAGCCCAAGGCGTTTCCGGGAACGGCACCGGTTTCTCTCCTTCATCCCAGGCCCACATATTGCTCATGCCCATTCGGCCTTTGTCTTCCATCTCCCAGTCGGCCCCGGCCAGATAGCCGATGGTGCCGTGCCCGGTGCAGTCGGAGAAGAAATTCCCCACGAACTTCTTGTGCTCACTTGTGCGGGTGTCGAAGGCGTAGACCGCCGTGATGTGGTCGCCGTCGGTATCGACTTGGTAGGCGTGGTGGTTCAAGAATAGATCGATGTTCGGCTCGGCTCGGACGATCGCCTCCTTCTTCGCGTCCTCAAACTCCTCGTAAGTCCCGGGGGACTTCGTGGCATGGTCGCTAAACTCCTCGACAATCTCCCCGATTCGCGGGTACTTGCCGCGACGGATGTTCCCCATCGCCCAGACGCGGACTTCGCTGGAGCCGTTCCCCCCCAAGACGGGCCGGTCTTGAATCAACGCGACCTTGCACCCAGCCCTTGCCGCTGAGATCGCCGCACCCATTCCAGAGTAGCCACCGCCGATCACGACGAGGTCGTAGCCGTCTTTCAATGTCGGCTCGTCCGACAATCCGAGTGCTTCGCGACGCCACCCGGTGAGGATGTCCCCTTCGTTGGGGGGAGCCTGTCCGTCGGTCGTCAGGTAAATGGCATCGCAACGGCCGTCAAACCCGGTGAGATCGTGCAACGAGATTTTCACTTCCGGGTTGTCGACGGTGACTGTCCCTCCCGGCTGCCAGTGCCATTCCGCTCCCTTCGTCCCGAAAGTCGTTTCGAGCGGCTTGCCGTTGACCAAGACCTGGAACCGTCCCGGTGAACCCGGTGCCTCCCAGCGAGCAACCCAGTCCTTCGTGCGGACGAAGACGTGATACGTCCCAGCGGTCGGAACGGTGACGGTCGTCTCGGCATCACCGACGGGGCGCCCGAGGCCATGGGCGAGAAGATAGGGAGACCCCATCTGACGAATGAATTGGGTGTCCAGCTTCCAGCCACCGTGTTCATCAAAGCTTTCCGCTTCGACAAGCAGGGACTCTGCCTGAACGGGAACCAAACCAACGACAGTCGCCATAACGACAAACGTCAGCGTGCGAACAAGCATCGCGAATAGAAATCGTGGAACCATCGACGTATCCAAACTTTTGTCTTCACTTGTATGATGAACTCTCATGGGCATAAGGAAAATTCTAGTCAAGGCCGCCGCTTATCGCGACACACCGCGAAACGGGAT
Source organism: Planctomycetaceae bacterium (assembly GCA_020426125.1). GTDB lineage: Bacteria > Planctomycetota > Planctomycetia > Planctomycetales > Planctomycetaceae > HKST-UBA70. Next base: position 5,983 of record JAGQQQ010000583.1, on the reverse strand, counting down.
CACTGAGCCGATCGCTTTGAAAGAATTCGATGAAGCCCCGCAGCACGCCAGAGTTCGCCGCCATCTGGAGCACCGCGCGCGAAGCAGGCATCCCCTGCCCAAGAACATCGCAAAGAGGCCGATGAGGGAAAGTTTCCCGACATGAGAAAAAGCTCTAAGTTCTTGAAAGACAAACGACATCTCACATTTTCCAGGCAGTGATGTGCAGGTTCGGCACACTCGTTGCCTAGCTTCTCAACTGTTGAATCCGAAGGCTGGCTGCCCGGATTGTCTTGGTTGTGGTCTGTTGCTGCTGCCGGAAAGTCCCCTTCGGTCGGGATCGCGGTCTGTTGTCTGTGCTCCGCGATTGACTCGAATTCAGTTCTAACGATTCTCATTGGGGATGTGGAGTTTGACTATGCACCGATGGCTCGCGCTCAGTCCGTTGTTACTGGTGGCGTTACTCTTTCTCGGCGGAGCGCCAGGGGCAGCCTACGCTCAAGACGAAGGGGAGTCGTCGACCGCCGAAGAAGTTGTTGTGGAAGAGGTTGTCTCGGAGGAAACCTCAGAGGAGGAAGCGGCAATTGACTACGCCTCGCTTGAATGGGATCTCGGCTATACGATCAACACTCTCATTATGATGGTGTGTGCCATCTTGGTGTTGTTCATGCAGGCTGGCTTCGCCATGGTGGAAGTTGGCCTCAACGCATCGAAGAATACCGTCAACATTCTCTTTAAGAACCTCATGGATCTCAGCATCGGCGTGCTCCTCTATCTCTTCATCGGTTGGGGTTTAATGTACCATGACGGTGAGAGTGATATGGTTTCCGGATGGTTGGGGTACGGAGGTCCTTTCGTTTCCCGTGACGCCCAGGTTGATGATGATGGTAATTACACGGCAAAACCGAATTCGAATGACGACGGCTCACCCTACGCGAGTTCTGGGGCCGACTTTCTGTTTCAAGTCGCATTCGCTGCCACAGCCGCGACGATTGTCTCAGGGGCGGTCGCTGGTCGTCTGAAGTTCTCCGCCTATCTTCTCTACAGCGCGCTGCTCACGGGTTTGATTTATCCCATTAGCGGATACTGGAAATGGGGTGGAGGCGTCCTCGATGGTTGGGGGTTCCAAGATTTCGCGGGTTCGGTAATCGTGCACGCCGTCGGGGGATTCGCTGGACTTGCTGGAACAATGGCTCTCGGCCCACGTATCGGACGATTCACGGCGGATGGAAAATCACGCCCGATTCCTGGACATAATCTGGCTTTCGCAGCCCTTGGTGTCTTTATTCTCTGGGTCGGTTGGTACGGATTCAACCCCGGAAGCCAGCTTACCTACAACGGTATTGTCAATGCGGAAGCAACAGCTTACATCGCACTGACGACGACGATCGCAGCGGCCGCTGGGTCGGTGTTAGCTATGGTTCTGGCTTGGGCACTCTTCGGAAAACCCGACTTAACGATGGGGCTCAACGGGGCTCTCGCTGGCCTCGTCGGAATCACCGCTAACTGTGACCGAGTCAGTCAGGTTGAAGCCTTGATCATCGGGGCCGTTGCTGGAGTCCTTGTCGTCCTCGGTATTATCGCCCTCGAAAAATTTCGGATCGACGATCCCGTGGGGGCCTTCCCTGTTCACGGAATCTGTGGAGTCTGGGGTGGACTCGCGACCGGAATCTTCGGAGACATCCCCACCAATGACGATGGCACCGCTGTCTTCGCAAGCCAAATGGAATTCTTTGTCGTCCAGTTGCAATCCACGGTCATCGTTTGTGTCTGGGCTTTCGTGACGATGGCGATCTTGTTCTACACGCTTAAAGCCACCGGAATGCTGAGAGTTTCGGAAGAAGAAGAAATCCAAGGGCTGGACCTCGGCGAGCACGGCATGAGTGCCTACGCTGCCGGCTAATCGTCAACAGAAATATCTGGAAGCAGGGACAGTGACACGCTGCACGGATGCTGCTTGACCTACCAAACCACCGCCGCGATAGGAGATCGCGACGGTGGTTTCTTTTTCGCAACGTCGAATTGGGGGAGTCCGTTTGGTCTTTCGCCTTCTCACTGACCAGTTCGGCCAGATGGGGCGTCCGGGCACACCCGTTCTCGGAATATTCCGGCATGCCCTGCCGGGCTCAAAGATCAAGGGATCGAGTCGCAAGATTTGTAGAGCATGTTCCGGATCCGGCGTGCCATCCCGAGTGACGAATCGCGGTTGTCAGGAACCCCAACGCAAGCAAGTGGCCGAATAGAGGGACCCCCCGATCTCAAAACCCTTGGTGTCCGAACTGATCGGTAGTAGACGTCGGCAAGTGGCGTGGAATGGGCCCCCGAACGGCACGAGTTCAATGGGTGCGTTCGTCAACGCTGCAATGACGGAATTCGCGCAGCAAGAAACCTCCACGACGGGGATGATCCGCATGCGTGGAGGTTTTCACATTTCAAGGGTGGAGATCATGTCTCGTTAAGCATTGGATTAGTATGTGACTGTTGTATCTTCTTTGACTTCAAACTGTTTGAACAGTCCTTTGGTACCGGGGGTTGAGAGGTATCCTCCATTCTGGGCGAGGATGATGGTCATCTGGCGACCGGCATCGTGGAGGACAATCACCGATTCCGTTCTCGCGACTTCAATGAATTCAAAGGCGACCCCATCGGAACGAACCTGTCGCCAGTTGGGCCGGGCTGTTGATGTTTTGACAAAGACCCCTTTTTCGGCGTCGTTGTGGTAGTTGTACGCCCCGGTGTTGCCAAATTGCGTTCCAAAGTAAGTGACGGGGACCTCAGCCTTCAACGGCGCGGTGCTCAGCATCAGAAAGGCTCCCCATGCGACGGCAGTGACGATCAACTTGTTCATTGGGTTTCTCCTCAGGCTTTGTTTGGTTATGAAAATTGAGGCCGACAACGTTTTCCGTCGGACTTCCGCTGAACGGATCGGATTCGGAAGAGGCTTTCCCAAGCCGTTGTCTTGTCCTCGCGAGTCTCATCGCGAGGGTCTCACACTATTTTTTTGAGTAGCACGGCAGGACGGCGGAAACGAAAAAGAAGCGCAAAGTTCCGAGAACCAATGGTGCCATCGGTCCTCATACCTGACACAGACCGAGGTTCAGATCGAAATGTGTTGCCTGGAACAGGATTCCGCCACTTACCCCAGTCGTCCAAACTGGCGGTCGAGTTCGGAGCGGGTGAGTTTGAGTGCGGTCGGTCGGCCGTGGGGGCAGTGGTGGTGATCGTCGCAGAGGTGCCGCTGAGCGAGGAGGGATTCCATCTCTTCCAGTGACAGACGCTGGCCTGCTTTGATCGCGGCCTTGCAGGCCATCATGTGGAGCATCTTGTCGATCAAGTCCCGGCGCTCGACCTTCCGTCCGGAACTTTCCAGCAATTCGACAACGTCTTGCAGCAGCGATTGCGGATCCGCCTTGGCCATCATGCGGGGATAGCCGACGAGGGCGATGGTGTTCCCCCCGAAGTCCTGGATCTGGATTCCGAGTTCATTCAGGAGATCGGTTTGATCCAACAGGATTCCGGTCTCGCGGGCCGGGAGGTCGACGGTGATCGGAATCAGCAGCTTCTGAATCTCAACGCTCCCCGCGAGGATTCTTTCGCGAAGCCGTTCGTACATGATTCGCTCATGCAAAGCGTGTTGATCGATGACGGTGATGCCGTCCGTTGTTTCGACCACGAGATAACAGTCGTGCACCTGCATCGCACGAATCTCCGCCGCTGGTGACGCGGGGTGCGTCTGAGCGATGTCGGTGAGATGGGACGAGACCGCCGGTCCCCCAGAACTGGACGAAGCCGGGGCCGGAGGCCAGTTGTCCTGGAGCAGTTCCGGCTCATCCGCATCGTGGACCGGCGAGGAAACAGGGTCCGCTGTCACGGGAAACGGCAGTTGCCCGGGGCCTTGTTCGTTCGCAATCTCTTCTGAGCGGCGTTGCTCCAGCTGTTGCTTGGCCCAGGTCGCGAGTTCCTGCTGTAAGAGTTGGCTGTCTTTGCGAGTCGACTGCGGGGGGAGATTGTCGTCAGGGCGTTTGTCGAGGGAGAACTTCGAGTCGAGATCCATCGACAGGAAACGGTTTCGGATGCTGGAAAGGAGCAGCCGATATAGCACTTGGCTGTCCTGAAAACGGACTTCCGCCTTGGTCGGATGGACGTTGACATCGACCTGCTCGGGGTCCATCTCCAGAAACAGGAAGGCAACCGGGTAGCGCCCGACCATCACCAATCCGCGATATGCTTCGCCTAAGGCGTGCTGCAGCGACCGGTCTTGGATCCAGCGGCCATTGAGAAACAAATACTGGTTCTTACGTGTTCCTTTGTGCTGGTTGGGATGGCCCGCGAAGCCCCAGATGCGGGTGCCGGCATGTTCCGCTTCGACCGTGATCAGATTGTTGGCGAGTTCCGAGCCAAAGAAGAGTTCGAGCCGCTCGCGAAGATCTGACGCGGCGGGAAGGTCATGGACCAGTTTGCCATTGTGCCGCAACGTCAAATGCAACGAGGGATTCGCAAGGGCAATCCGCGTGAACTGTTCTGAGATATGGGCGAATTCCGTCGACTGGGTCTTGAGGAACTTGCGACGGACCGGCGTGTTGAAGAACAGTTCCCGAACCTCGATCTGCGTGCCATCGGGACAGCCGCAGGCTTGGGGCTCTTTGACAAGGCCGCCGTGAACTTCCATCTCCCGGCCGAGCGGTTGATCGGCCTGCTTGCTGCGTATTCGGAACATCGAGACTTCGGAAATCGAGGCCAGAGCTTCGCCGCGAAACCCCATCGTCCGAACCTGAAACAAATCCTCGGCGGAGATGATCTTGCTGGTCGCGTGGCTGGCGACGGCCAGTTCGAGATCGTCGGGATGGATCCCTTCGCCGTTGTCGACAATCCGGATTAGTTCGGCGCCCCCGTTTTCGATCTCGACATCGATCCGCGTCGCAAGCGAATCGACGGAGTTCTCCAACAGTTCCTTCACCACGCTGGCGGGGCGTTCGATGACTTCGCCGGCCGCGATTTTGTTGATGACACTGGCGGAGAGCTGCTGAATTCGAGAAGAGACATCCGTGATCATGGCAAACGCGGAGAACCGATTCCTTGGAAGAGAGCGGGATCAAAAACACAGGGCGATCAATGCTCGCCCTGTGTGAATGCTCCATTGTAACGGCGTCGATTCCCGGTCGACAGGGGCGATCAATCTTTCCCCTTCTGTTTGGCCCAGGAATCTTTCAATGTGACGGAACGGTTGAACACCAGCGCATCGGGCTGCGAGTGCTTCGCGTCGACGACGAAATACCCCTTTCGCTCAAACTGCACAGGCTTCCCTGGTTCCGCTTCCGCGAGTGCGGGTTCGAGCATGCAATCTTTGAGGACGACCAAGTTGTCCTGGTTGATGAAGTCCTTCCAGTCCTCCTCTTCCGGGATGTCGCTGGGATCGGGAATCTTCATCAGATGGTCGTACAACCGGACCTCGGCGGGGATCGCATGCCGGGCACTGACCCAGTGAAGGGTCCCTTTGACCTTGCGACCATCGGGGGCATTGCCGCCGGCGGTTTCGGGATCGTAGGTGCAGCGAAGTTCGATGATGTTGCCGTCTTCGTCTTTGATGACCTCTTCACATTTGATGAAGTAGGCCCAGCGAAGCCGGACTTCTTTGCCGGGCGCCAAGCGGAAAAACTTCTTGGGAGCGTCCTCCATAAAGTCTTCCTGCTCGATATACAGTTCGCGGCAGAACGGCACCTGCCGCGTTCCGGCGGAATCGTCTTCCGGGTTGTTGACCGCCTCAAGCTGTTCGACCTGATCCTCGGGGTAATTGGTGATCACCACCTTGAGTGGTTCGAGCACGGCCATTCGTCGCTCGGCTCGTTTGTTGAGATCGTTGCGAAGGGCGTTCTCCAGGACCACCATTTCGGTCATTCCGTTAAAACGGGTGACGCCGATGTCCGCGCAGAAGCCTCGAATCGCCTCGGGGGTATAACCTCGGCGGCGGAGACCCCGGACCGTCGGCATGCGGGGATCGTCCCAG
>JAGQQQ010000582.1 GCA_020426125.1 Planctomycetaceae bacterium | reverse complement strand
CCTCGACTGTCATGCAACTCGGGGATCGGGCGTTTGGTTCGGTCAACGCCGAACTGGGCAACTATGTTCGATGGATCACCGATCCTCAAATGCGGCGACATTTAAGCGGTCCGTCCGATTTTAGTTACCGCGAGTTCGGAGATGATCGCCACCCAATTACGGCTTTTCTGGTGCCCCCTCGGATCGCGATGCAGGAAGCTTTGCCATTTTTGCGAGTGCATGCGGAACTGTCTCTGCAACTGTTTGCGACACGAACGAATCGTCCAGCCATCCCGACGTTATTCCTGTGCGATGAATTCCGTCAATACGGGGAACGTATTCGGGCAATCCGTGATGGGGCAACAATCCTGCGGGATGCACGCGTCAAGCTGTGGTTGTTTGCCCAAAGCTGGCCGTCACTTGTCGATACAATTGGCGAAGCTGGCGCGAACGAATTCGCGTCCTGCTCCGCGATGCAGTATTACGGAATCGATGACATCGAGACTGCCGAACGGATTTCGCGTGAACTCGGGAAGTCCACGAAACGGGTCGGTGGCCGGTTATCCGGCAAGCCGATCAGCGAACAAGTTTACGATGTCGTGACACCTGCGGAAGTGATGACGGAACTCCGCAAGAACGCTCCGCTCCAGTATGTCTTCCCAACGACGTCCGCACCGATGCGGCTGTCGCGTGTCGCTCATAAGCCGATCGTCACGGAAGAAGGGGGACGGTTCCAGTCCCTGCCACTCGCGGGGCATTTCGACGATGGCCTGTCGAGATTCACGATCGGGAATCGTGGGGCGTGAACACTCCTTCTTTTTCCCATTGCCCCTGAAAGTAGAGGTGAACGATGCCCAACGAACATTCCGTTCCGAGTGTGCCTGACATTTCGCAAGACTTTGACCATGCCGGAGAAATTCCGCCGAAGGATGAACGCCCCGACTTCCATGACGAGGAATGGTCGGATATTCCAGACCCCTCCGAACTGGTTGTCGAGCGACATTACACGCCGGGCGGAGAGATTGAGCAAATCGTGCATACGGAGATGGACAGCCAGGCACGGGCTTCCATTCTCGCGGCACAGCAGCGAGAACGCGACGGAATGGACGAGAACGGCCATCCTCTCGATCTCCATCACCGCGACGATTACCACATGCGGCTGCTCGATCGCTTCAACATGGAACATGAACGCGACTACGAGTCGCGGATGGACGAATTCTCTAACCGAGCCAACGGACAGGAATTCGACCGCGATCACTGACCCCTGTTTTCTTTCTTTTGAGGAGTATGATTATGGACGCCCCACTGCAAGACATTGAACGTGTGCTTCGTGACCAGCTTTCGCCGTTGGAAGAAGAAGCCTCCCGGCTTCGCACTCTGTTGGCGGATGTCGAAGATCAATCCGCCCGACTGACCGCCGCGTTGGCAGCTCTGACCGCAGGGCATTCGAAGTCCCGAACGGCCAAACGCGGCAAGCCCTGCGCGACAAAACAGGAAGTGGCCACGATTCTGGTTGGCCTCCTCGAAGACAATGGATCGCTAACGGTCGATGACCTCGAAGGACTGGCGAAAGACAAGCTCTCGAACCAGTTGGGAAAGAGCTTGAGCGGGTTTCGGCTCAGATATCAGGAAGCTCTCGCCGATCCCCGGTTCGCCGTTTCAGAAGGGCGTTGCCAATTGCAGAAGAAAACGGCAGTGTAGATCAGTTGGGTTCAACAAGGCTTCCAGTGAAGAAATGATCTGATCTTCATCGCTACAGATGAAACAATGAGGATTGGTAGTTGAATGCGGAAAGCCACGAAGCTCGATGTCCGTTTTGAATGGCTCAATCCTTCCGCTTGTCCTCCTGGAAGCCATTGCACCAATCAAGCGATTTCTGAAACGTCTCCGTTCGCGAGAACGTTATCCACAGCCTGGGTTGGCCATCTACAGGATTCTTAAAGGTATTACTAAAGGATGGGGTTACCGTTAATGCGTGATCAGGGGGTACTGTTTATGCGTGCCTCAGTCACGTTTTTCGCGGAACTCCCCCAATTCTCAAGGGGTGTCCGTTTATGCGTGGACAAAATGAGAAATCCACTGACGTTTCCACAGTCCATCTGGATCGATCATCGTCTGTCGGGTCACTGCTGACGGTCAAGGACGTCGCGGAACGGCTACGCTTGTCGCCGACGAAAATCTACGCCTTGACGCAGTGCGGAGAATTGGAGTGCTTCCGCTTTGGCCGCAGCGTCCGCGTGAGTGAAGTCCAGCTGGCTTCCTATCTGAATGGGGTTAGACATGCGGCTCGCCGCTTCCCGAAAACGACGAGCCGACACTTTTGAGACTGTGTCGGCTTCGCCACGGCGTCTGCCGCTACTTCAACGCTTTCTTGGCCTGCTTCTTCAGGAATTGCGGATTCGTCGCGAGATGTGAGTAGACTTCGGACACCATCCGAATGTTCTTGTGCCCAAGGAGATGGGCAACAGAAATCGGATCGACGTTGTTCATCAGGGCGTTCGTTGCGAAGCTGTGTCTGATCGCATAGGCAACGCACCTGAACCCCAATTTCTTCGACACTCGGTTCAGACGACACTTGATACTGTCCTTCGTCCACGGTTGACCGTTGGTATTGAGGAAGATCGGTCCTGCGGGGTGGAGTTTGGTCAGTCGATCAACGATCGTTCTAGCTTCGCCGACCAGATACAACACGCGAGGCGATTCCCCCTTCGCCTCATCGGCGGGAAAGATCACAATATCGTCGTGGACGTGTCTGGCTTCGAGGGTGCGAGCCTCTTGTGGGCGACAGCCGGTGTAGTACATGAAATCGAGCAGGTCGCCAAACTCGTCGGTGAACTCAGCTCGAATTTTCTTCCACTGCTGCGGCGTATAGACGACATCCCGCCGTTTTTGGGTGGGCTTCTTCAACCCAGTAATCGGATTGGATTTCAGGTGTTCCTTCTCGACAGCCCAATTGAGCATCCGTTGAACAACCGTGATGGCTTTGGCCTGCGAAGTGGAGTTGAGCTTACCCGCTGCCGCCCACTCACTGACTTGTGAGGGCTTCAACTGGCTGGGCTTGAGGGTGCGGCCAACGTGGGCGAAGAAACTCTTGAGAAAGTGCAAATGGATCTTGTACGTCGCCTCTTTGCGATGAGCTTGTACCCAATCCAGATAGACCTGAGAAAGCTCGTAGAGCGTGAAGCCTTCCGACGGAAGTTTCTCCTGATCGGCCATCAACTCATGGAACTTCCGAAAGGCTTCCTCTCGGTTTTTTCCCAGGTTGTACTGCTTCCCGCCGGTCGAGAAATACCAGCTTTGGGTCTGCTTCCGGAAGAACGGTTTGGGCTGGCGTGGCATGATTTTGCTCCGGTTTCGTGCACGGAAACGTGCACAAGGACCAAAATTATTGCCAGAAACTCTCGGAAGTCTAGGTTTTTATCTAGTGGACGTTACAGGACTCGAACCTGTGACCTCTTCCGTGTGAAGGAAGCGCGCTAGCCGACTGCGCCAAACGTCCGATGGGATGAAAGATGGTACTAAACCGGGCCAACCATTTCAAGAGAGGCTCGTCGTGCTGGAGCCGATTGCGATGTTTGCCGATGTGGACTTTATTGCGGTGTCGCGGGGGTGAGGAAATCGGGTCACCCGCAGGGGGTGTTGTGGAATGC
>JAGQQQ010000581.1 GCA_020426125.1 Planctomycetaceae bacterium | reverse complement strand
ATTCTGTTCAATCGAACCGGCAATGAGCCGTTGGGGTTCGAAACTGACACCCACACGGCTGACCGTCCCTTCCAGGACGTAGGCGCCGACGGTGGCTCCGTCGCCATCAAAAGTTTGAATCCCGTGTCCGAAGCTGGCAAGGTAGATCAGGTCCCCATCGCCAGTGGTGGCCATTTCTCCGACCGTGGACCAGTTTTTCTGCTGCCAGAGTTCCGCTCCCCCGAGTGTGTGACAGCAAAGCAAATTGTGCTCGGCCGCCCCGATAATGGTGGCCTCGGATGCACAGAAGTCGAGAAAAGACAACGGACGGATCGTTGTGTATTTGGTGATCCGCCGTTTGCGTTCGTTGTAGACGAGGTTGTCGCCGTCCGCGAGTGCGAGGGCGAGATGGTTTCCAAACGGCGATATGGCAATCGCGAGGCATGGTTCCGGAAGATCGATTCGATGAACCGACTTCAAGTTACGGTCAAAGCGGATCACGACGTCTTCGCTGGTGAGAACGGCGCCGTGGGATCCGTCGTCGGCCCAGTCCATAGCAAGGATGGGTTGGTGCAGCCTCGTTAGGCCGGCAATACGGCCTTGTCGATCGAGGCGATAGAGCGAGCGGGTATTGTCCGCTACGAAGAGATCCCCGGTCTCGCGGGCGTAGGCGACGCAGGTGACGTCGCCATCGCCTCCGAAAGACCAGTTGATCTTCGGCCCGAGGCCGCGACCCTGTAGCCAGTGCGGGGCTTTGGAATCGCGACCTTCGGCAGAATCATTCATCGCTTGGTAAATTCTTGACCACGGAGTTGCCGGAGGGCTTCCCGCAGGTCGGCATCATTATTCAAATCGACTTCCCCGAGGGGAGGACTCTCCGGTCCGGCGTCGACAACGACATCCGGTTGCAAGCCGATCTTACCCCAAGTGTTGCCGCGAGGCGAGTAGAACTTGGCGGTCGTCATCCGGATGGCAGTGCCGTAGCGAAGGTCGAAGATCGACTGCACACTCCACTTGCCGAAGGAGGTCCGACCGACGATCGTCCCTCGTTGATGGTCACGGATCGCGCCAGCCACAATCTCACTCGCACTCGCACTGTTCTCGTTGATCACCAAGACGACAGGCAGATCCCAGGTTCCGGGGCGATGGGCGGTGTAGGTCATGCTCTGATCGGGGGCACGTCCCCGGGTGGAGACGATGACTCCGTCATCGATGAAGCGGTCGAGCAGTTCGATGGCGGCCGTTAGCAGTCCTCCCGGGTTATCTCGCAGATCCCAGATCAATGACCGCATCCCTTGCTTTTTCAACTCCGTGAGGGCGGCATCCATCTCGGCGACTGTTCCCTGCTGAAAGCCGGTCATCTGGATGTAACCAACACCGTTGGTCGGGTCGATGATCTTGGCGGTCGCGACGCTTTTGACATGGACCTCGCGACGCGTGCAAGTCACTTCGTAAGTGCTGCCGTCGTAGCGTTCGACTTCCAGCAGGACTCGGGAGCCGGATTTCCCCGCGAGCAGGTTGGCGGCCTGATCGGTGGACATCGGGCGAGCGTTCTGGCCGTCGATGCCGACGATAAACTCTCCCCGCTTCAAACCAGCTTCCCGCGCGGGACTCTCGGGAAGCACCTGGATCAGCTTCATTCCGTGGTCGGTTTCGGACTCCATGACGATGCCAACGCCAACAAATTCCCCGCGGATGTTTCCGTAAAGATCTTGCCGTTTCCCAGGCGTCAGGACATTCGAGTAATCATCGAGGCAGTTGCAGGCACCGAAGACGTATTCCATGATCACGGCACTCGAATCCAGGCCGACACGTGACTGGCAGAGCGTGCAGACGTCGTTGATCACTTCGCGAGCGGCAAACTGATGGGCGACCGACTTGTTCCAGAACTTCTCGAAGAGTTCCCGGCGGAGTGAGTTCAACTGTGTGGATGACGCTGCGACGAGGTTCTTCTCCAAAAACTCCGGATTTCCGAGAGCCAGCCAGAGGCTTTCGGTTCCATGCGCGACGACCGACGTTGTGTTGATCGGATCGACAAACGACATCTGAATGTGGGTCAACACATCGTCGTAGAGAGCCATGGCCGCATCCCGAGACATCGGCTTCAATGAAGTGACGAACGTGTCGTCGTCGTAGCGACGAGTGATCGAGAACTGAAACTGCGACCGGCGGAGCCCCAACTTCAGGGTCTCGTCATCCGGCCAGATTTTCAAGCTGTCTTTGTAGTGATCGACCGCTTCTTTCCAGCGGGTGTCCGATTCCAGCTCGGAGCCGCTGTGAATCGCCGTTTGAAGATCCGGGCGATCGGCCGCGCGGGCCGAGAGCGTTACGGCCGCCAGCGCTACCAGGCCGACCGCGAGGATCGCTCGCAGGCTGTAGGTTCTTGCTTTGGTCAACATTGTCATCACGGCCCCCTCTGCCGTTTCAGAACGATGAAGTTGACCTCCATGTGCTGTTGCGGATTCTTCTGGACCGAAATCCAGCATCGGGATTTTCCTTACTCCCGTCAATTGACAATCTATGTCACGATGCCCGAGAGAGCAGAATGCTGCAAGATCGCAACTTGACGGAAAATTCTTTCCGGGGCAAATTTCGGCAGTTGTGAAACGGTTAGAACGAATTCCGGAGAGATTCCCGATATCGCAAAAAGGTCCGGCTGGATAAGATAAAGGGGTTAGTGGCCCCTTCCCATGCCGACGATCGGTCTGACCGTTGCCACTCCCCGGGTGAAGGATTGGTACGATCGTCGAAGAACATGCATCCCGGTTGAACGACATGGATGTTGACGAAACCCGACAACGTAGTCTCTTTCGCGCTCGTCCTAGGTGCGTCGCGTTGCTGTCTTGCCTCCTGCTGGTCCTCTGGGGCTGTCCGAATCGGCCCGCCGGAAACGGTGGCCATTCATCGACGCCTCAACCAGAACAAGACCTCAACAATACGGACCAATCCAATATACCGGATGAGTCTCACCCGTCTGCTTCCGAAGTGAAACCGAGTCCACCGGCGGGGGAAAACTCCCTTCGCATGGTGCCGCCCGAGGTCTACGGCCTCGATCGCTTTCCCGCGGGTCTTACGGGGTTTTTGTTAATCGACGTCGGGGCGGCAATCAACAGTGAGGCGGCTGAGTCATTTCGAACGTCTTTGGAGGATGGGAGCGAGTTCTGGGACACAGCAGCGTTTCCACTCGAATTCTTACAGCTTCCACTCGATCAGATCGACGACCTCACTTGGGGACTTTTCGCAAGCAAACCCAAAGACGGCTCGACCAATGGCGAAGAATTACGGCCTCTCGCCGCACGGATACTCACTCGGCTCCGCCTTCATGAACATTTTGACGAGTCTCAACTGACACCAGAGTCTGGCTGGGTTCCCATTTCGGAGCAGGAGTCGGATCTCTATCAGTCCGTGGTTGATCACGATGGTCTGGAACTCTTGTTGTGGCGGCAAAGTCCGCGGCTCCTATGGCTGGGCGCGAAGCCGGAGATTGACAGGGTGCGATCGGCCCCTCGTGGAAACAAGCAGACATTTACCCAATTGCCCGCCAACGCCCACCTGTTAGGCTGGCTGGATCCTCAGCAGGTGCCTCACTCTGCCGAACGCCAAAACGGCTTCTTGAAAGCCCTTCTCCAAGCGAAGAATGTGACGTTCTGGGGCCGCTGGATGGACGAGTTTGAGTTTCACGGGGAATGGCAGTCAGCAAAGGAAGCCGATTCGGAATTCGCTGCACATCTCCAAGCCGACATCCGTTCACTGACCAACTCGATTCCGGAATGGCCTCCCGAATTGGTTTCGCTGGGAGCCACATTGCAACCACTCTTCGCGAAGTTGCAGCTTCAGCCCCATGACAAAGGCTTCCGTGTTTCCGGCAAAGCGCCCGCCGAGTCGGCAAGCCAACTCGCGGGACAGATACCGTTGCTTTCCCTGATGAGTCCCAGCCTGTTGTTTCCGACGACGGAATTGGCCCCCGAAACGCTGGCGGAGTTTCTGGATCGCGCGGTTCCTCCCGTGATGGTTGGCGGGCTCCCCGAATCCATTCAACTCGCCGCCACTGTGGATTGGGCTCCGGAAGAATCTCAAGGGTTTGCAACAATTCCTCCTCAACCAACCCTTCGCGTGAGCCTCTTCTGGGAACAACAGGTCCTGGAGGGGGGGGAGCGTTCGACCGTGATCGGATTCCGCCGATTCCAGGTTTTACAAGCCACCTCCAATGTTGGTCGCCTGAAGCGGGCTCCCAGTCCGACTGGGAGTGGCTCCGCGGACTCTCTGATCTCCACGGAGCCGCTGCTGTCCGGGGAGTCCCTTCCCAGCAACATCGCGGTTTTGTCCGTTCCCTTTGCAAATCCAATAGAACCTCCCCAAACCATCGAAACCTTGGAAGGGACAGTGTCGATCGTCGTCGCGGAGGTTTCGATTCACAAGTCGCTGGCCTCGCTCCAAGACGCCACAGGTGCCCCGTTGGCTGACGAGGAGCTGTCGAACTTGGGAATCACGCTCACGCGCGAGGAACTTCCGTTCGATCCGCCGGTGGTGGCCTATGTGTTGACGGTGCCCGAACCGGTTGTCATTCGTGATGTTCGCGTTCAAGAGGCCGACGGGAGTCCTGTCGACACGGCCTGGGTCACCACGGAGCAACCGACAGAGGGCCGTCAACGGATTCTCATCGGTTCGCTCGCCGGAGACCTTCCCGACACGGCGGAGGTGATCTTCACACTGCACCGGGAATTCCGGGAAATCCCCGTGCATTTCCAGTTTGATCGCCTCTCGATTCCCCAAGTGTCAGAACAACGCTTTGCCGAACTCGACCACCAAACCTTCTGGAAATCCGCCGAAACGGTGACCGGTCTTCCGGATGGCCATCACCTCGATGCCCAAGCCCGTTGGAGCCGTTTTCTGGAGTTCTCATCTTCCCAGTCAAAACAGGCTCGGGCCTTGGAGGTGGCGATTGATCTGACTGGCCCGGAAGTGGGAATTCCCATCGCGCTCGGAGAGGTTCGCGTCTCCCAAACTCGTGCTGGAAGACAGAATTTGGAATGGAATCTCCCTCGGTTTGGCCCTTGGGCGGAAATCGGCGAAAAGCTGATCCCGTATGATCCCCTCGATTTCTCCGATGACCTGCCGCCTGATGGAATGCAATTGCTGTTATCGTTCCATCCCCCGGAAAATCCAGTTGGCCGGATCAAACGACTCGATCTCCAGTTCACCTATCTGACCGCGAAACGGCGCGTGGCCGTGGAACTGCCGGACGTTCTGCCGAACTTGGGACAACCCATTTCCGACCCCGAACTTGAACAGCGACAGATTCAACTCGTCGTTCGCAAAAATGGAGACCAAGCCGAACTGACCTATTCCAGCCCGGATCCCTTGACGATTGATGACGTCATCGTACTTGACCAGGACGGAATCCCCAGAAAAGACCTCTATGTTGGCCGCACCCAATACGGCGACGGCTCACAGTTCCTGATCATTGGCGAGGGGGCCTTGCCGGAAACGTTTCCTCTCCGACTCATTCTCAACGAAGAGATCGAACGCCACCAAATCCGCGCCGGCTTTGTCGATCTTCCCATTCCGAAACCACCGACCGAGAGCGGTGAGGAATTGATGCCGTGATGGTCGCGATTATGATCCGGTTTGCGATGGTGTTTGAACTCCCTTCAGAATTTCATCGAATGGGATCTCCAGAAGCTTTTCTCCCGCAGCTGTCCAAAGTTGCCTTTGTTCGTGATCGATCGCAAATGTGGTGATGCGATGGGAAATAGGCAGTTGATGACGTTTGCGGAGTGTTCCGTCGCAAACGTTGAAGACGAGAAGTCCGCCCTGATCGCTCCCGCAAACGATGGCGTTATCCCCGAGAAAACCAAGATCGGACGTTGGCTGAATAGAAAACGCGATCGTTGACCTTTGATAACCGGTCACGTTTTCATCGAGGTCAACGTGCCACAAAAGTGACCAGTTTCTGGTGTCATACATCATCAACGTTTCGGCTGCTTCGCTCGACCACGTACGCTCAGGCCGATCGACCAGCACAGCGAGCAATTTGCCACATTTGCTGAAACGGAAGCGAAACGAGGTTGGCCCCGCGAGTGTCCAGGGAGTTGCCAAATTATCTTCGATGGGTGTGAAGCGTCCGGCCTGGAATCGGAATAGACGGATCGCCGCCCCCCCTTGCCAATTCAGTCCCACGAGGAGTCGTGATCCATCGGGCGAGAAAGCCAAGGCCGACGTGAACTCACTACTACTTGTGTGAGAGACTTTTTCATTGGTCCGGAGGTCGATTGACACGATCTCTTCACAGACATCGCCGACGACGAGATAGCGCTCATCGGGAGAAAGGGAAATGACGCCGAGGTTGGCCGGGCGTTCGCCCAAATTGAGTTGATGAAGACACTTGAATTCTGTGAGACTCCGCCATTCGATGATGTTTGTATCGAGCGCGAGTACCAATTGGTCACTTTTCTGGAGTACGTCCATTGCAGTGACATTCAGGCTACAACGCTCTGTGACCTCAGAAACCATGTGATTTTCAATCCAAAACCGGATCGCGGCGGCGTCAAGCGAAATGACCGTTGCCGTTCCTGAGTGAACGATGATTTGCCGGGGATGACGAATGGTTTCTCGAAAGTTCCGTTCCAACTGTTCAGACGCTTCTTGGTTCTGAATCTGCCAGTCTTGAAGCTTTCGCCGCTGTTGTCGCCAGTCGAGAAACCTCAAGATGCCCAAGAGGGTGACGCCAGCAATGCCAGCCATCAAACCGATTGCGCTAAGGATGAACGGTCCGCCAGACAGAATCAGGGCATAGCAAGTGAGCGCGGCATACAAAAAAGCTCTCGCGACACGAACTGGCAGCGTTCGCGAACCGTGAGTTTCAACGCACTGAGACGTTGCCAGAGTCCGGGCATACAGGACCAATCCAAGAACCGTAGGCCAAGGAGTCTTGAACGCGACCCCCGAAACCCACAATACAACAACCGTCGCAAGTAAAATCCTCGGAATCGCCATTTCGGGCTGATGTTTGGGAAGATTCGTTCGCCGTGATCATACGCCTCAGAGTACCAACCGTTTTCCAGGAGTCCCATCGCTCGACTCGCGACTGCGTCGGATTGCTTCGCTTCTTGGCGAAACCTTTCGAAATCAATTTGTGAGAATTCTTCGTCACGTGGCCCCTCAGCGGTGGATGCCGGCGTTGTCGGCGAGCCAGGATTCGAGATCGTCGGCGCGGCGGCTGCCGCGGAGATCGCTGACGAGTTGTCCATCCACGAACAAGAAGGTACGGGGAATCGAAGAGACTCCGTAGTGACGGGCCAATTCCGGCTTTTCGTCGACATTGATCTCGACGAGATGGAAGCCGGAGACGCGGGAGCGGAGTTTCTCCAATTCCTGATGCATTGACCGGCAGGGGCCACACCATTCGGCTCCAAACTTCACAACCACCGGGACGGACCGGTCGATCACGTTGGCCTGAAACCAACGGTCGTCTGGGGGAGTCGGATTGGACTGGTTCCGCAAGAGTCCGATGCCTGCACCAATCAGCAAAGCCACAACCGCGATCTGCCATTTGGAGCCGTCATCAGTGCCCATCTCGAATCTCCCCCTACTTTCATGCCAACATCCCCCAGTCGTTGGGCGACTCTCGAAAACATAGCCTGCGATTCCATCGCGAGAACGTCCGATTCCGCGAATCAAAATGTGAGCCGCAGCTACACTTGGTCGAACGGGAACGTCAGAACGTCCCGGATCCCATCGCGACCGAGGAGCCACGCAATCAGTCGGTCCCAACCGAGTGCCACACCCGCGCTGGGGGGGAAGGGAGAAACTTCCATCAATTGGAGCAATTGACTCTCAACAGGGAGGGAAGGCTTCCCGGAAGCCAGCCGTTTGCGGTTTTGACTGTCCATTCGGAAACGAAGCTCTTCGGCGTCCGTGAGTTCATGATAGCCGTTGCAGATTTCGATGCCGTCCAGGTACAGCTCAAACCTTTCCGCGACAGCAAAGCCGCCATCGCGGCGGATCCGTGCCAGTGCCGATTGACTCGCAGGGTAGTCCATGAGAAAGACCGCTCCCTGGGCGGCGATCCTGGGCTCGACACATTCCGCCAGCAGCAGATTGAGGAGGTCGTCCCGATCTTCAGGGGTTGTGGAGGGGCGTGATGTCGTGCGATCCAAGACGAGTCGACGCAGATCACTGGTCGTGATTTCGAATGGGCAGACTTCCAGGACGTCTCGAAATGCCTGCTGATAGGTCAAACGAACAAACGGTGGCAACGGCTCCATTCCGACGCACACTCTCAAACTGTTCACCAGACCTTCGACAAAGTCCATTTGCCCCAAATGCGTTTCCTCGATGGCGTACCATTCGACGATGGTGAACTCTGGGTTATGCCACGCCCCAACCTCGTCCTTTCGAAAAGAACGGGTGATTTGGAAAATCCGTTCGGCCCCCAAGCAGAGCAGCCGTTTCATCAGAAACTCAGGGGACGTCTGCAAGTAGACGGGAGTGCCGTCGTCGAGAACGAGCGAAAACGGCTCCAGCCAAGCGTCAATGCAACAATCGCGAGACAGCAGCGGCGTCTCAACCTCCCAGTAATTCTGCTCGCGAAACCACTGACGCAAATGGTCGGTCAGCCGAGCCCGTTCGCGTAACGTGGCAACTTGGTTTGGGGCGTCCACGCCTTGTGCATTTGGTCTCACTTGGCCGCTTTGCCTGCGATCCCGTTTTCGAGACGTTTGCGAAGGTCGCGAAGGCTCACGGGTTGTGCGAGTTGTATGACATAGGGGCTGTCTTCCTCAGCGGAAGACAGTGTGGCGTTTTGCCCCTTGGACATGACTGCGGCCACGGCGACATTCTTTCCTCGCGTCGCATTAATGGCGTCTCGAAAATCGTCGACGATTCGATCTCCCACGGCATCTCCGAAAAAAACCACGCTGTCCGGAGGATTGTTCCGAATTCGTGTCAGTGCCCGATCGGAGTCCCCAATCAGCAGGACACGGAAACCGTGCTTCGAGAAATAGTCTCTGAGGAGATCTTGAAACTTCGCGCGGTGTTCCACCAAAAGGACCGTTTTTTCGTCTGACTTGGCCTTCCCTCCAGATCCGACAGGAGAAACCGGCTGGCCGAGCTCCGATAGCGTCCTTTCCAAATTGGCAGTCACCTCCGCAGGCGTCTGATAGCGGTGTGCCGGATTGACCTGCAACAACCGATCCACCACGGACACAACCGATGAAGGGAGCGAGGGCAACAGACTCGTGATGGGCCGAATGTCACGATACCGGCCAAATCGTTTTCGTTCCTCCCGGTCTCGCGTCCGTGGATAGGGTGGCTCTCCGCTTAACATCTCGTACAGGATCGTCCCCAGAAAGAACAGGTCGCTCCGATGATCGTTGATCGGGGCTCCCGTGTTTCTTTCCAGTGTCGAATACTCCAGGGCCTGGGCCAACTCCGGGGCGCCTGGGCGGTTCAGCATCTTTTCATCGGCG
This sequence comes from Planctomycetaceae bacterium, assembly GCA_020426125.1. Taxonomy (GTDB): domain Bacteria; phylum Planctomycetota; class Planctomycetia; order Planctomycetales; family Planctomycetaceae; genus HKST-UBA70. The sequence continues at coordinate 2,553 of JAGQQQ010000581.1, read as the reverse complement.
GCCAGTCCAAAGTCGATCAGCTTGGCAATCCCTTGGCTGCTCATCAACACATTGGTTGTCTTCATATCCCGATGGGTCATTCCGTGCCCTAAGGCGTACTGCAAGGCTCGGGCAATATCCAGAGCGTATTTGCAGGCCTCAGTCGGTTCCAGCTTGCCACGAATCTTCAGGAAGTCGCGGAGGTTTCCCCCTTCAACAAAGTCCATCACGATGAAGTGGTGCTTGCCCTCACATCCGACCTGGTAGATCGGGACGATGTTCGGATGTTTGAGTCGTTTCCCAATTTCTCCCTCGCGATGGAAGAGCTGGACGACATCCCGATCGCTGCTCCAGCGGTCACGAAGAACTTTGACGCCGATCATCGCTGCGTCCGAGATTCGGCAGCCACGGTAGACCCGTGCAAAACTGCCCGATGCATTTCGATACAGCAGTTTCACTCCGCCAAGAACCAGACCATCGATTTCCCCCTTGCGGATCCTTTCCATCTGAAAGGCGGTGAGAGCCTGCCGTCGTTCAAGCTCGCGCAGCAAGTCATCAGAACTTCCATCGAGACAGGCCACTTTTGCCTGCTGAAGTTCTTCCAATGTAACGATCTGCCGTTCGAGGAGAGTCCGTTCCATCTCCTCTATTGAGTTTGACATTATCAGTTGGCTCATTGATCTCGCTTCCCGACTTCGGTTGACGCGCCATCATCCTCCCTGCTCGAAAGCAGATTTAGTGCCGAAACCGAGAAGTCCAATTTTGAAAATCGTAGCAGTGTCCCAAACATCCTCGGAAGTCAACGGCGGGATTTTCATCAACGCCTCCGAGACTTTTCTTGCTGATCCGCAATTTCCTTTCTCAAAACGTCACAGAGAACTGAGTGACAACAGGAAAAGTTCGAGTTATCGTGCTGTGCCAGATACCAGATTACGATTGCCGGGCCTTGTCCGAGATATCCTTTCGGCACCAGGCGCCTTGCCAACGGATGCATTTGACCGCTTCGTAGGCCTTTCGTTTCGCATCGGAAACATCATCACCAAGTGCTGTGACTCCCAAGACGCGGCCTCCTGTATTGACCACCGCTCCTCCTTGCAGAGCTGTTCCGGCGTGGAAGACCTTGGTATCGGGGAGTTCTGCGGCATCCGCCAGTCCACGGATGGGATGTCCCGTGGACAGTGGTCCGGGATAGCCTTCGGAGGCCATGACGACGCAGACAGCCGTCCGCTCGTCCCATTCCAGATCGGGTAGTTCCTTGAGCTTTCCCTCCGCGGCTGCCGACAGCACGGGAAACAGATCAGTCTTCAGCCGCATCAGAATGGGTTGTGCTTCAGGATCCCCCAACCGGACATTGAATTCCAAAACCTTGGGGCCTTGTGAGGTCAGCATCAGTCCCGCGTACAGAACCCCTCGAAATTCCGCGTTGTTCCTTTTCAACGTATGAACGGTGGGAATGAGGATCTGAGTGATCACGGTGTCCATCAATTCTGGTGTTGCGAACGGAGCCGGACTGTAGGCTCCCATTCCCCCCGTGTTCGGGCCCGTGTCTCCGTCATACGCGGCTTTATGATCTTGGGCGGCCTCAAGCGTGATGATGGTCCGCCCATCAACCAGAGCCAGGATACTGACTTCTTGTCCGACAAGCTTTTCCTCGATCACAATCCGATCTCCGGCCGTTCCGAAGGCCCGATCCTGCATCATCGATTTGACCGCCGCAATCGCCTCGGCACGAGTCTCGCAAACAGACACGCCCTTGCCAGCGGCCAGTCCATCCGCCTTAACCACGAGCGGAACCTCTTCCCGTTCGTTGATGAACTGGATCGCATCTTCCATCGTCCGGAAAGCACGGTACTCGGCTGTCGGGACATTGGCCTGCCGCATGATGTCCTTTGCAAACGCCTTGCTTCCCTCAAGTTGCGCGGCAGCTTTGCTCGGGCCAAAGACTTTGAGCCCCTGGGCTTTGAAGACGTCCACAACCCCCGCTACCAAAGGAGCCTCCGGCCCCACCACCGTCAAATCGACCCCTTCGGCTCGAGCGAATTGAGCCAGCCGTTCGCTGTCGGTTGCCGGGATATCGACGTTGGTGACATCCTCATGAGTCCCCGCGTTTCCCGGCGCGCAAAACACCTGGGTCACCTGAGGAGACTGCTTCAATTTCCAGGCCAGAACGTGCTCCCGACCTCCCGATCCAATGACAAGAACCTTCATATGTGCTCTCAATAACTCCGATGCTCTAAGTCCTTTTCGGAATCTTCACCGGATTCCGTGATATCGACTTAAAGACCCTGATGATGGAAGCCTTCGTCAATCTTTGCAGCCGGTCAGAGCTTCCCCCTTCAAAACCGCACTCTCGAATTATAGTCGTAGCGACGCCCCATCGGGAGTGCCGGTCGAAGAGAGTTTTCTTGAGGGAAAATCTTTCTGCTCCTGCTTGAATTCCCAGTGAGAATGGGCGAGAACATGGTCCGGTGTTTCCGTTTTTCGGTGTGGGGATTTCGAATTCTCGGATTTCCGACCGAACGATGGATGGGAGGGCACCGTTTCCATGTTGGAGAGCCTTCGTCTTGGAGAAGA
>JAGQQQ010000580.1 GCA_020426125.1 Planctomycetaceae bacterium | reverse complement strand
AACGTCACCCGGTTCGACAAACGACTCCTGGAGTTTGCTGTCGAACGGAGCCGCGAGAAACCTGCGGTGGACGGGCTGCACCTCGCAATCACAGGCGACCCAGTAGGGACAGGGAATCATCAGCATCAGAGTGAGCATCCCGATTGCCCCGATCAGCAAGGATCGTCGGCTGGATTTCCAGCCGGACTCCAATTGATCCACGAGTCGCCGTAGCCATCCTCCGGCTGCCCGTTGTTTTGCCATTAACAGTTCTGTGACCGGCTCAGCGGCGGCGGAGAGAAACCTGATGGCGTCCCTGGGTTCGAGCAATGAAGCGTCCCCCCAGAAGACAAACGCCCCATAAGAGCGGCCTTCTTGGTTCGTGAGGGGAATGGCGACGACCGAAGCGGCATGGGTTGCCATCGCCAGTCGCCGAAGTGGCAACATTCCTGCGGCCGACGTGCCCTCCGACGCATGCCAGGTGAGCACACCCCCTTGGAGTGTGGCTTCGAGCCCCGCGTGACTGATGAACTGGGACTGTTCTCCATCGTTTGACGCAATCGTGTCATCCGCACACGCGAGCAATTCCGGCGCACCCTGTGGGGGTGTTTTCACAATCGCGCAATGGGACGTGTCGAGGAACTCCGCAAGTTGTTGAACAACTTTCAGGGCTGTCGACTGTTCATCAGAGGCCGCCTGCGCCCGGGCGACCAATTCCACGACCGCGAACGCGTTCTCCGCCAAGTCGTCACTGAGCTGAAAGGCTTTCCAGGCATCCCACCGGGAAATTGCCGCGGCCACTGTCTCCAACGGGGGAATCATGCCGACGGTTTGCGGCAGCGGGCGCCCCAAAATTGCTACCAGGGCTTCTTCGGCTCGCGGGTGGGCCGGGATGGGTGTCGCCGCCAATCGGAAACCCGATGTCCGTCCCTCCTGGATTTCGATGGATCGCTTTTCCAACACCGCCTTCTCAGCGAGGTTCATCATTGTTTCAAGAAACTCTTCTCCTGATTTTTCTGCGGGATGCAATAGGCCTTCGGCGATCCATTTCCCAGAATTCTCGCGGCGAACAAGAATCAGGAAATCGGCAAGTCCTCTCTGGGAGAGCAACGTGGCGATTCTGGAAAGCAGGAGATTTCGGTCCTGACAGGAATCGGTGAGCCGCGCACACTCCTCGAAGAGTCGAGGCGTTCTCTCCGTCGCGACGGGTTTCGATTGCGAGTGAGCGGATTGCGATGAGGTCTTGACGCCCATTAGCGAAGTTCCAGGATCGGCCGTTGAACAGCGCGTCGCGGCAAATGGCTCGGGTAGGACTTGGCTTGTCGCGCAGATTCGGCTTCGTGGGAATCAATGGTCAGGTAGCACGGTTCTCCCGCGCGGAGTTGGCCATCGGGATTGGGAAGCAAGACTTTGATTTCGACGGTTCGGCTTTGAGCCTCGGTCACCGGGCTGATGGTCTCGATCGTCCCTTCCACGGAAGTCTCCTCGCCGATGCGGACGGGAACAGACTCGCCTGGCGCCATTTCCCTGGCAAGCTTGGAACTCACGGAAAAGACCGCCAGCAGCGGATCCAGTTGGACGAGTTTTAGAACGACGGGGTTATTTGGGGAGACAAACTCCCCTGGATGCTTTTCCAGCTTGACGACGACTCCATCGAATGGGGATCGGATCATCCGTTCCTCAATCTGTTGTTCGATGCGGACATACTCCAGTTCCCGAATTTGAAGCTCCTCTTCGGCCGCAAGAACATTGGCCGCTGCGATTTCTTTTTGGATCGCCGCGTCGTCGAGTTCTTTCGGAGTGGCCGTTCCCCGTCCCAGCAACTGGGTGAGAATCTCCAGACGTTCGGATTTCAGTTTGAGGTCAGCCTCCGCCGATTGGAGCCGGCCTTGGGCCTTTCGTGAGGTGTCGGCGATTTTCAGTGTCGCCGAGAGAACTCGGTGGTCCAGCGCCGCGAGCAGGGCTCCTTCTTTGACGAGGTCTCCCTCCCGGACCTCGATTCGATCGATGATGGCCGCGTCCGCCGCCGCGACGTCCACGGAGCGATACGGTTCTGTGAAGCCGGGCAAATCGCCCGCCCTCCCGGACGCCGGACCGAGTCCGCCGACAAGAATCGTCAGCGTCCCAATCATCCACAATATCTGACGTCTTGCTGTGTTCATTTCGTGACTCCTCGGAAGCGGGCAATGATGGTTTCCCGATCCCGGTCCAACCGCAGCAGCGCGGCCCGATGCAGCCCATCGCGACGTTCCATTCTTTTTTGAAGACGGGTCACTTCGCGATCCAAATTTCGACAATGTTTTCCGGTGTGCCGTGTTCCGCTAATTTGACGTGCCAACCGGGGATGGTGCGCCTTCATCGACGGGTCCGCCGTGACATGAAACTGAGAGGAACCAACCTGTCCCTGCCTTGCGGATCGGCCCACAAGTTGCCGGTCAATTCGCGTCAGTCGATGGTGTCCAAATCCCAACACATGTAACCCACCTCGATCCAGGGACTCAGCCGAGGGGCGGATATCCGTTCCCCTTCCGGCGATATTCGTGGAAACAGTGACGGCCCCGATCTGTCCGGCCGATGCGATGACCTCCGCCTCCTCGGCATCCTGTCGACCATTTAAGAGAGCCACAGGGATCCTTTTCTCTTGAAGAGCCGTCGCCACCTGTTCACTCTCTTCGATGCTGCGAGTTCCAATCAGAACGGGCTGCCCAAGGGAATGACGCCGCCTGACCTCATCGGCCACGGCACTCAAACGCGTTTCGGCGCAGGGGTAGTAAATCGGGGGCAGATGAGTTCTCCGACAGGGCCGATGACTGGGAATCGAAACGCATTCGAGTCCATACACCCCGCGCATTTCACGCTCACTGCCAGCAATCGTGCCGGTCATTCCGGCCAACCGTGGATAACACTGGAAAAAACGTTGCCTTGTGATTTTGCCGAGAGCCCGCCGTTCGGCGGTGATACGCACCCCCTCCTTCGCTTCCACTGCCTGATGCATGCCATCGCGCCAGGTCCGGTCCACGAAAATTCGACCCGTTGAGGGATCGACAATCTGCACCCCCGATGACTGAGGATCCGTGGAGACGACGTAATCCACGTCCCGTCTCAACACATGCCGCGCCCGCAATGCCTGTCGGACGTATTCCAGCCAGGGTCGTTCGAGGAACTCAAAAGGGAGCGTGTCAATCTCGCGATGAACATTTTCCAACCCCGAGGCTGTGAGTTCGATCTCTGACGTCACCGGATGCACGCGAAAATGCAGAGGACATTCGAAATTCGCTACGAGTTGGCTGGCGTGCCGATGAAGCTCCGCGTCTGTTGCCTCCTCTTTGCTCGATTCGCTCAGGAGCAGGGGACTCACGGCATCGTCGAGCAGGACATTGTCCGCTTCGTCAATCAGGACGAAGGACAGCCGTCGCTGCAGACTGCTCCGGCCTGGTGAAATGTTCCCACACAACATCTCGCGAACGCGGCCTGGAAGTGTGTCTGTTCGCTCCCGATACCGACGCAGCTCATCCTTCAGGAAGTCAAATCCAAACTCATGGGCCGCTCCATAGGTAATGTCACAGTCGTACGCGCAGCGACGATGGGAAAACGGTTCCTTCTCAATCAGGACCCCGCACGTGAGTCCAAGCAAGTCATAGACAGCACGAAGCTGCTCCGCATCGCGGGCGGCGAGATACCCGTTGGCAGTGGCAACATGAACTCCGCGTCCCGAGAGCGCGTGGAAGAATGCGGGAATCGCGGCCGCAAGCGTCTTTCCCTCGCCTGTGGACAATTCCACGATCGCACCCCGTGTCATGGTCAGCCCAGCGACGATCTGTCCAGGATGAAGCGGGAAACCGAAAACACGTCGCACGGCTTCGAGGACAAGCGGCAGCCCTGAGTCAAGTTGGGATTCCGAGATCCGACCATCAGGGGATGCCAAGTCCCGTACGCCACCGGCTCGACGCACGATTTCACCCGAAGAGATGGTGCTCAGCTTCTCCGCTTGACTCAACGCATGCTCGACTCGCAGTCCATCGTTTCGGCAAACGATGGACTGAGACTTCCGGAGCACACTCAGGACGGATGTCATCTGGTCTGTTCGTGTTGATATTCAAGACAATTCGCGAAAATCGGCTGAAACGCCGGGCGAAACCTTACACCGCTGCGAAACCCTATCTCACATGTCGAGCGATGCGTTGCGAATTTCCTCGACGCGAACAGGCTCCACTTCCTGTGGTAGCGGTTGTGGTGATTCCGTCGACGGCAGGAAGCCGCAGGCCGCCTCAGGTCGCAGAAGCGTTCCCATCATTTTCTGAACACGGGCCAATGCGACCGTGTATGCGGATTGCGAAGCGACAAGGTCCGCCTCCGCAAGCGCCAACCGTTCTTGAGCATCGAGCAGGTTTTCCAATAACAACGTCGTGTCACGATCCTGTCCTGGAAGCCAGCGCCAACGGTCCTCGAGGAAACTGGCTTCGGTTTGGGCCGCGACGAACGCCTGGTAGTTGCTCAGCACTTCCCGGTAGGTCGTTTCCGCCTCACGGACGGCGATCTCAACTTCCGTCAATGCGGTTTCAACGACGGTTCGGAATTCGTAGGACGCTTGGTGGAGCTCCAACTCCCGACGACTCAAACGGGCTTTGGCGGCGTGGTTCCCCAGCGGATACTCAAATTCAAATCCCACGGAGTAAGTCGGTCGGCCCTCGGAGCTTTGTTTTCCGATGGCCGACGCGATGTCACCGTGTCCGGCGAGACCATTGGTGTAGGCTTGAAGCACGAGGTCGAGCCGTGGCAGCATTTCGTTCTCAGCCACACCGAGCCGGACGCCGATCGCGCGGAGCGTTCGCAGCGACTGGGAAATGTCCGAGCGGTTGATCAAAGCCGTTCGAAGGGAATCCGACATCGATAACGGCAAATACTCGCAACGTGGAAGTTCATTGGGGATCAGTTCAATGGCCCCCAACTCCAGCAATCGAGGATCATTGACCAGCAATCGCAATCGCGACTCCGCGTTTTTGACAGCCGCGGCGGCTCGAATGATATCTGTCTTTCGAGAAGCCACGGCCGCCTGAGCCCGAAGAACCTGTCGTTGTTGGGCGTCCACGTCCTCCCGACCGGCGAGCATCACCAGGATCTTCTCTCCCGTCCCCAAGACACGTTGACGCTGGAGATAGACAGCACGGGCGCGATAGAGTTCCCAGTACGCTTCGACGACCAAGAACAGGTGCTCCTGGAGTTCCTGTGCGACTTCATCGAAAGACCGGTTCAACTCGATACAGGCGAGGACGATCCGACTTTCGTTGTAGGCCCGTCCACGACCATTGAGCAACGGCTGGGTATAGCCGAGCAGCAGACGGCTGTTCCCCTGTTGTCCGGGAAGGAAATAGATCGAGTTCTGATCTTCGTATCCGATTCGTTGCGAAATCTCGAATTCCCCTCCCAGAGAGTTGCGACGTTTCAGCGAAGCGTTTCCGTTCCACTGATCATTTTTCAGCCGGCTGGGGCCACCTGTCGTCAGAGTGTTTCCGACAGGTTCATTCAGGTCTTGCCATCTGGTTTCGACAAAGGCCCGCCAGTCAAATTCGGATCGCTCCTCGAAGAGAAAGGTTTGCCGAATGTTGGGTTCCGTCTTGATCGCAAGAACCTTGGGGGAATACTGCAAAGCGCCAACCGTCAAGAGATCCACGGAAACCGGCAATGTGGTACATCCGGGGAAAATCGGCTGAGCGAGGAACTCCGTCCACCAGGGATGAAAATCGGGGGGCAACTTGGCAATCGCCTCCGGGGGAAGCTGAAACGACTCGACGGCAGGAACGCGGTTTACCCGTTCTTCGAAACTTGCGGTCCAAGGCAACACGTCCGGATCGCAGTTCGCGGGGAGGTTGGGGGGCGCGAATGCACTCAAGTCGACACCGCTTGGCGCTCCAATCGTGACGGGTGGCCGAACCATTTCTCGAGCGGGGGTCGGCTCCGGTTCTGGAGGGATCGACTTCAGGGACTCCGACTCACGGGGCATCGGTTCAGGAGGTGACTCCCGACCTGGTGGCAAGTCGCGAGACGGAGACGGAGGGATTTCGGACTCCACCTCTTCGGGATTTCCGAGAACAATCGGACTCCGAGGAGCCGCATCATCGTTGGGGACCACCTGGAGAAGTTGTACGGGATTTTGCGGCTTGAACGTGCCAGGAGTTTCCGAATGCGAGACCTTTTTCAGCACGATTGATCGACGCGCGGGAAACGACAGACCGTGAAAACCAAACCCCGTTGAACCTGGGTTTCCTCCAAACTCACCGGACACGGATGGCTTGGAATGAGAGGTTGTCTGCGAGGCAACCGGCTTCACTGTTCCCTCAGCGGGCGCGGTGGTCGCGCAGCAGAGCACGCCAAACGCGACTCCGAGAATTCGAACGGATTGTCGGGAAAGGAAGTGCATAAGAAAACCAGATCGGGACGAGATTGCTCGCATGCGAATCGGGCGGACAAGCAATTCCTGCCGTCCAATCGGAATGATTGCGAATGTCTATCCCTGGATTACCATCGGTGGATTCCCGAGGATGCCACCCTCCAAATTCGACGAATCCTGATTTGCCCGGCCCCGAGAACAAGTCCAGCCGTTACATCCCGACCAACCCTTTTTTTCTCTCGAAGCTTTTTCTCGGGCCACCAAAATCCGGATAGCTTGTGGACAGCGCGGTGAGGCGATTCGGGTCTCTCATTCAAACCGGATTCTGACCGGTTTGCCTTTGTTTCCGCCTTTGCCAATTTGTGTTGTTGGCACACGTCCTCGGCAAATTCTTCCCAGATTTCCAGCTTGAACATGTTGTGCTTCGACTCAGTCAGGGAATTTCGA
>JAGQQQ010000579.1 GCA_020426125.1 Planctomycetaceae bacterium | reverse complement strand
GGGAGGCGCGTCGATTCAACTCGCTCCGCTCCCCGTCCTCAATGAGAGACACAGTCTCCTCACACCCTCAGCGCTCTCCCCCTGTCAAAACAGCCGATTGAGTCCGTTCAGTGCGGCGACGCGGTAGGCTTCAGCCATGGTCGGGTAGTTGAATGTCGAATTGACGAAGTACATCAGGGTGTTCTGCTCGCCCGGCTGCGACATAATCGCCTGGCCGATGTGAATGATCTCAGAAGCATTGGCTCCGAAGCAATGGATCCCCAACAGTTGTAGCGTGTCCCGGTGGAAGAGAATCTTGAGCATCCCAGTCGTTTGCCCTGTGATCTGGGCACGTGCCAGGCTTTTGAACATCGAGTGGCCCACTTCGTAAGGCACGTTTTCGGCGGTCAGTTCCTTCTCGGTTTTTCCAAGGCAACTGATCTCGGGTGAGGTGTAGATTCCGGAGGGGATCTCGGTGACCATCGCGCGTGAACAGTCTCCCTCGATCAGGTGATGAGCGGCGTACCGGCCTTGGACATAGGCGGCACTCGCAAGCGACGGCGGCCCAATCACATCCCCCACCGCATAGACGTGCGGCACACTCGTTTGGAAGTGCTCGTTGACTTCGATCTGCCCCCGTTTGTTGACCGCGATCTCGATCTGTTCTAAGCCCATGTTCTGAGCATTGCCTGATCGTCCCGCCGCCCAGAAGAGAATGTCCGTTTTGATCTGCTTCCCCGATTCCAGATGGAGAATGACCCCGTCGTTGGTCGGTTCGACCTTGGAGTAGTTCTCATTGTGACGGATCAAGACGCCTCGTTCCCGGAGGTGATAGCTCAGGGCGTCGATGATTTCGTCGTCGAGAAAAGAGAGCAGCTTGTCGCGCGTGTTGACGAGGTTCACTTTGCATTCGATGTTGCGAAACATCGAAGCGTACTCGCACCCAATCACGCCGGCGCCGTAAATTGTGATTGAACGCGGAGTCCGATCGAGACCGAGAATGGTGTCGCTATCGTGAACGAGTGGATGGTTGAAATCAATGTCCGCTGGGCGATAAGGCCGCGACCCGGTGGCAATGACGACGGCGTCCGCCTTCAATCGCCGCTTTCCGCCGAACTGATCTTCAACTTCAATTGTGTGGGGATCGAGAAACCGACCGTGGCCTTCGTAGATATCGACGTCGTTGCGTTCGTAGAAGCTGGAACGCATATCGACCTGCCGTTCGATCACGGCCCCGGCGCTGCGACGAAGTTCGGGGAACTCGGGAATGCTTTTGATCCCATGTTCGCGGAACATTTTGCTATGGAAGAGTGTCGTCGCCTGGAAGATCGCGAAACGGAGCGCTTTACTCGGAATTGTTCCCCAGTGAGTGCAGCCACCACCGATCAGTTTGTGGCGCTCGATGACCGCCACCCGTTTGCCGAGTTTCGAGGCCTGCATCGCAGCCCCCTCTCCACCCGGTCCGGTGCCAATCACAACGACGTCATAGGAAGATTCGCTCATCCGTTATTTCCTCCTGAATACCTTTGGCGGAGCGCGGGCACACTCTGCCGGGTCTGTCACGGAGTTGCAACCCGCAACGTGGAGGATTCCCAATTTCTGCAGCAAAACCACGTGTCAACGAGTGGTCGGCTCGGCAGTCTTTGCGAGGCGTTCCGGATTCACGACCGTTTTCAGAACCGACAACTCTTGGGGGAGTTCATCGGGGGCGATGGCCGTTTCCACGACCACGTCCCAATGGGTCGCCGAAGGAGCGGCCTCCAGGTCTTGAATTCGACCGCAGTAGACGGGAAACGCGGTCCGCGTAATCACGGGATCCGTATAGATTTCATCGCCAATGGCAATCGCAGCGGTCGCGGGGATTTCCTCCAACGTGCAATAATCCCCCTGTCCGCGAAGCACTCCGCGTGGACCCTGAATGGGACCGAGTTCCGTCTGGCGAACAATCCGCACGGCAATCCGAAACTCGGGATCATGAAGGGGCTGAACGACAGACGTCCAACGTCCCACTTGCTGAGCCCGCCCACAAAGGACTCGGCCGACCGTCACGAGTTGATCCGGAGACAGCCCCAACGTTTTTCCGGCATCAATCACCAATCCAGGACCATCTAAGATGAGTTCACTGCCAGTGAGGCCGCCGGCGGCGCCGACATTGATCAGATATTCTCGCTGCGTCGGCCAAGTCGGATCGGACGTCACGCCAAGGATTCTCGTAGACACAGACTGTTGCTGAAAGAGAGTGTTCGCATTCGCAAAGTTGTTCCCGATTGAGCTATGGACTTGGTCTTGGGCTCGAAGGTCAGCCAACATCGCACGAAGAGCCTGATTCTCCGCGCGAAGTTCCGCGAGTTCGATATCGAGCTGCGGATTGGTACTCCGATGCGGAGTCGAAGGCCCCGTCCATTCAGAGAGCTTGGCCATCAACGGCTGAAGGATCGTCCCCACCGCGTCATGCGCCGCGATGCGGGCCGTGCTCTGAAGCCGTTGCGGTCCCAACAGCAACACACCCGCAACGGCCATCCAGCCGAGCCAGATGGCGAACAAGCGTTGTCGTGTCAGTTGATCGTCTCGCATGTTGTGTGCATTTTCACATCAGACATCGGCCGCGGTGCCCGGAGGGCACCGGCTAAACGGTCGGAAATGTGTTCGGGTGAAATCGGTTTGGGTTTAAAACCCGGCTCCCTCGGTTTGGAACCGTTTCTGCCAATGTTGGAGATGTTCCAGGCAAACGGCCGTTCCGCGAGCAACCGTCGTCTGCGGATCGTGATCGACTCGCACCGGAATCCCCAATTGCTCGACGAGGTATCGGTCGATGTTTCTGAGTTGGGATCCCCCGCCAGTCAGCATCAGTCCCGTCTCCGCGAGATCCCCGATCAATTCGGGATGGCACTGTTCAATGGTCCCCTTCACGCAACTGACGATTCGCCAGAGACATTCACTGATCGCCTCTCGAACCTCTTCGCTCGTGACGACCGCTTTGCGTGGGACTCCGCTGATGCTGTCGAGGCCACGGACTTCCGTCGAAAGTTCGTGATCCAGCGGAGCGGCGCTGCCGATTTCCAGTTTGATCTGCTCTGCGGTCGGAAGGCCAATTTTCAGCGAATAACACTGCCGGAGGTAGTCGACAATGGCCTCGTCCAAATCCTGTCCGGCGATGCGGATCGATTTCCGAGCCACCGCCTCCCCGAGACTGAGGACGGCACATTCCGTCGTTCCCGCGCCGAGATCGCAGACCATACTCGCGAGGGGTTCACTGATGGGAAGCCCAGCGCCGATGCTTGCCGCTTTGGCTTTTTCAATGAGAAAGATTCGCCCGGCGCCGGCTCGTTCGATGCTATTGTATACGGCTCGCTTCTCGACGGCTGAAATTTCACCCGGCACGGCCACGATCACCCGCGGACGCATCCCGGCCTGTTGTCTTGCGGCTTTGGCCATGAAGTAGCGGACCATCGCCTGGCAAAGTTCGAAGTCGGTGATAACACCGTGTCGAATGGGAGAAACCGCTTCGATCGAACCGGGCGTGCGGCCGACCATCTGTCGTGCCAGCTTCCCGATGGCGGCGCCGCGACCGAGGATTCGCCCCGTTTTCTTCTCTAAAGCAACCACTGACGGTTCTTGCAGGACCACACCTTCCCCGCGCACCGCGATTTCCGTGTTCGCGGTTCCCAGATCAATCCCCAGATCGGGACAGAACCAGTCTCTCAAGCGGTTAAACATTCTGGGTGGACAACGGGGAGGATGAAACTCGCCAAGCCCGCGAGGATGTGATCGACGGGTCGCTTTGGCAGGGTCCGGAATGTACTGCGATCAACAAATTTGCGGCAAGACGGCTTTTTCTTCGCCCCGTACGTCCGGGACCAGTGATTTGGCGAAAACATCCGCAGGGTCATCGATTATGCTTCATAGAAAACGGATCTCGTCCACTCAGCCGAACGATCGCATTCCCCCATGCCTGCCGAACTTGACACTTCAATCTCCAAATCCGACAGAATCCTCGTCACGATTTGTACTTACAACGAACGGGAGAACATTGAGCAGTTGCTCCCGGAGATCCGTCGGTATGTTCCGCTGGCGGAGATTCTCGTAGTGGATGACAGTTCGCCCGATGGCACCGGAGACTACGTCAAAGTCTTGACCGACCAGGATTCTCGAATCCATTTGATCTCCCGAGAAGGGAAGTTGGGGCTGGGAACGGCAACCGTCGCGGCGTTTGAATTCGGGATCGCAGGCGGCTACGACTTCCTCATCAACATGGATGCCGACTTTTCCCATCCCCCCCGGTTCCTCCCCGACCTGATCGCACAGGCTCCCAATTACGACGTCGTGATCGGATCGAGATATGTCCCCGGAGGTGCGATTCAGGGGTGGGGGCCGAAGCGTCACCTGATGAGCCGGGGGATCAATCTCTACGCTCGGCTTTTCTTGGGTCTCAAGACGCGAGACAACAGCGGGAGCTACCGTTGCTACCGAGTCAGCCAACTTGCTCGCGTGGACTGGCGGCAATCCCGAGCCCGGGGATACGCCTTCATGGAAGAGATCCTGTTTCGTCTCCGACGAATTGGAGCGACGTTCACAGAAGTCCCGATTCAATTTGAAGAGCGGCGGTTTGGCGAAACCAAGATCAATTGGAAAGAGGCGGTCTCAGCGGGCTGGGTGATCGCGAGACTGCCGTTTGAAACGAGCGACGCGACTCACCGCCCGAAGGGCGGCGGCTAAACGATGACATTTCTTACGTAAGATCGTTTGACAACGCGTAGATCGCGTCCGTCTTCAGCACTTGATCGTTTGATTGAAACAATCGCTGAATGGCGGCTTTGTGGATTTTCATTTTCAGGCCTCCGACGCCGATGGCTCCGTAGCAGGGGATGCCGTTGTGGTCTTCGGCCTTGTCGGTGACGCTGATGCCGTCGAGTCCCACCGGGGGAACGGCGTTTACATCCACGGCCACCTTGAGCGTGTCAATGCTTCGCCATTCTTCGGCCGTCAAGAACTGCACACCGGCTGCGCCACAAGCGAAAAGAAGTTGAATTCCATCCACGGCGGCCGCAAGGCCATCATCGGAGCATTCACAGGGGACGACGTTGGCTCCGTCGTATTTGTTCAAGATTTCGGAGACGGTGTCCTTTGCCCGATCAAGGCTTCGGGAGGCCACTCGTACTCGTGCCCCCTGCGAAGCCAAAAGTTCAGCCGTTCGTTGGCCGACCGGACCTGTGCCCCCCAGAACGAGCGCGTCCGCCTTTTGAAACGAAATATGCTTAGATGCGGAGCGGACGGCGGCGGCGGCGGTGGTTTCTGAACCATTCGCATCGATCATCGTCGACACCCGCATCGGGCCAAAGAAAGTTTGTTGGACCTTCTCAAAGACTTTCTCTGCTGCGTGGACGTCACTGCCGCCGACGAAGATCGCGGTGTTCTTCAAATCACCTGGGCCACGCGTGAAGATGGCTCCATGGACCAGCGGCACAATGTTGTCCGGGGTGACGCCGCCGTAGCTCAACAACTCATCGGCCCCCGCATCCAGTGCGACAACCCGGTCAAACGAGGACGGGAGTTGATCCGTGTCCAGTTGAATGAGAATCTTTTTCACTGGTGCGATCCTGGAAGAATGTCGAGAGGTATCAGTTTCCCGATGTCAATCGAAAACACCCCCGGGGAAAACGGGGGTGTCGACCATTTCCGAGCTTCAAATGTTACTTAGGCGTTCGGCGGAAGGAAACTTCCCGTTGGGGCAGGATTGCATCCTGTCAGCAACAGGTTGAAAACCTGTTCCACTTGGCTCGTTTGGTAGGCTTTCATCCGCCGCTCGCCTTACCAGCGAACGTCTCCGCGTTTTGCGAAGAAGTTCTGTTGTCAGGAATTCAGGAATAACCTCGGAGTCGGGACAACGATTGTGCGCGAGGACAACACCCCTCTTTGGAGTGCTCCGACTCGTCGGAGCTTTCTCTCAAGCGAAGCATTTGTCATATCAGGCCGGTCTCCGAAGGAATCCGAGTTTCGCCACAAGGAAAGCGGTGACAAGTCTCCGCACTCCAAAGAAGTTGTGGCAGCATTCCAGGGCT
This sequence comes from Planctomycetaceae bacterium, assembly GCA_020426125.1. Lineage (GTDB taxonomy): Bacteria > Planctomycetota > Planctomycetia > Planctomycetales > Planctomycetaceae > HKST-UBA70. The sequence goes on along the minus strand of JAGQQQ010000579.1, from coordinate 6,795 downwards.
GTCTTCGCTGACGCCTAATCGGCATGGGAAACGCATCTCATTCCCTCAACAGATGGTTGTTGGCCATGGTAATCCCGGAGAGCATCGAGCCGATAATCCCGAGGAATCCTTGATCGGTCCCGCACAGGTAGAGGTTGTTGATCGGGGTCGTCCCGTCGAGGACTTTGACCGGAGCCCCATAGACCGCGCCCTGAATGTGGCCAGTGAATCGGCGAATGGTCTTGGGGGTGAAAATGTCGACGTCGACAACATGCTTACGAAAGTCGGGAATGTGCTGAATCGCGGAGCGAACCATCTCATCAGCCCAGCGTTTCTTTTCCGCGTAATACTCCGCCTCGGGGAGGTTCATCCAGTAGTCCGGATTCGCGAGCGCTGTGATCCGGATGAGACCGTCTTCAAGCGTGGCTCCATCGGCATACCGAAAATTGTTGGGGGAGCAGATGATCCCACTTCGGGTATCGATCGGGCCTACGGGTGGCTCATAATGGAATGTCTCCAGATTGTTGTAGAACACGATCGTCTCGTGATGGCCCAATTCGTGTGGTTGGCAGTCGAGGACATAGATCGCTTCATTGAAGGAGACCTCCCCCGGCTTGGCAGATCGAGTCGGCAACTCCTGACCGCAGAGTTCATAAGTTTCGACAACGCCAGCGGAAGAGAGAATCTTATCGGCGGTGATCTCGGTGCCGTCGTCTGTGATGACTCCGACGGCGCGACCGTTGTCGATGAGGATCTTCGAGACGCCATGGCGGAGTTTCAGTTCTCCCCCCAAGGACTTGTAATGGCGGGTCAATGATTTGAGGATCTTGCGAACGCCATCGAGCGGGCGGCCAAACCCTTCTCGAAAGATGCTCTTAAACATGATCACGAACTGATTGAAGTCCATGTCATGGGGGATCGCGGAGCCGTAAAACATCAATGGACAAAAGAGCATGTCGATCAGCAGCGGATCCGAGAGGAACTCGCCAACCACCTTCCGTGCTGAGACCGGTTTCTGCGAGAGATTCAGTTCGTCAAAATCCTCGATCCGCTGGACCAGCCGGCGAAACGAATCCGCTTGCGCCGGAAACTCCGCACAGACGGCGTCCAGGAAGGCGGGGTAGTCATTGTCGAACGGGATCCGATGCCCTGGGAAGACGACGGACGAGCCGTTTTGCGGGGACAAATCAAAGTCATCCCAGCGAAGACGGAGTTGTTTGAGAAGCTTCGCGAGGGGACCGGTACGAGTCCCCGCGGGAGCGAAGTTCGTCACGGCATGTAGGCCGACGTCGTAGTTGCGGCCTCTGAGTCGATAGAACGAATTCAGGCCACCGATGGTGGTGTGCCGTTCGAGAATGGCAACCCGTTTGTCGTAATAGGCCAAGCGGATCCCGGCGGCCAATCCCGACATGCCGGCTCCGATAATCAATGTGTCGTAATGCACGAGCGAAGGTCGTTTCTGGGAAGTTGTCAGTCCGTTTGAAGGGACACAGAATCGCGAGTCCCCCGCCATCTGTCCACTTCCCAACGGAACGGGTTCGGCGGAATTTGCCGGAAAAATCTGGCTGCATTCGGCCAAATTTGCCGATAGACCATTCAGAATCTGGTAGTTCCCGTGGCCTACTTACCCTAGATATGGGGGAGTCAACGGAAAAATCCAGAGTGCTGTACGGATGGCCTGTTGTCACGACCTTGTCCCAGCGGTACCCTCTTGACCGTTGCCAGGAAGTGCGACGATTTTTCAGAAAGGACTCACGGATGAGCGCTGCTGTTGCCCTCGCATCGTTTGATGCCTGCGTTGAGGAAGAACCTCAAATCTACTCGTTCGCTGCGTTTGCGAATGTCCGATCGAGAAAGGTGGACATCGCTCCTCATCAGCGGGCGAAGCTCGAACACCAAAACCGCTGCTGCCCGATCTGTCGCCGTGCGACGGTCGAACCTGTGGAGCTTCGCAATGGCCAGATCGGACGAAACGGCCAGATGATCCCCGGAACCGGCACACTTGTCGGGTTCAGCTGCAACGGCTGCGGTCACGAGTGGCCAGTGGATTAGTTGAGCATCGCCCGCTTCGGATGCAGTCCGTTGAGCAGCAGGACGAGCAGGCTGCGTACGCCGTTGGCGTGACGGCTAAACGTCTGATTGCGAGATCGGTTCGAAAAGTGGCGCCGTCAAACTCTGAACTGGCTTCCGCTTCTGCGATTTGGCCAAATCCGAATTCGGTTCGCCGCCTGATGAAAACACGAAAACAGCCCGCCGGGAACCCCTTCTCGGCGGGCTGCGATTCGATAAACAGTCAGCAACGTCAGAGCAAGTCGCAGAACAATGATTGCGCTCTGTCTCGTGGATTGGCGATGGCGTTGCTGTGAATGACGTTCATCGCGGACACCCGGTCGAGCAGACTGCTCTAGTCGTTATTGCCGTAGCCCATACATTCCATCATGGGAGCGTCGCAGGCGATGTCGCTGTTGTTATCGCAGGCATCAACTCCGTCGTGAAAGGACGATCCAGAGAAGGCGGACTTCAGGCGGCCATCCTGCTTATGGGACGAGAACCCAGTGTACATGTAGCCCTGGTTCAATGAGCCGACCGAGTTGGCGACGTCGTTCAGTTCGCTGACCACGGCGTGTTGGACTTCGCTGAGGCCGACGATCAGTCCAATGACGACGATGGTCGCGATCAAAACCAATTCAGCGGAGACAACGAAACCAGCTTCGTCGGCGAGCAGTGTGCGAAAGATGTTTGACATGTGATTTCCCTCTTTGTGATCCCTGACATCTGTGAGAGCTTGTTCGGCAGCTGGCCCCGAGAGCTTGTTGGGGGCCGTGGCCAGTTCGCCTGTAAAAGGCGTTGTCAATCACCGCGATTGACGCAGGACCACTATGGCACGGGCCGTGCCGCCCGGATGTTTCAGAATGTCAACAGACTGCTAAGCAATTTGGTCAACCTGCTTTACGCCCCTGTTCAAAAATCGGCGCAGCGAAAATGCAACGGCGGCTGTCAAGAGGGCTGAACAAAGCGCTGTTAACGCTCGCCGAGGTCCCGAAGCGCAGGCCAAGGAAAAAAAGCAATGATGCCGTTTCACAACAGTGAGACAGGAAACGGACAGAAGCACGCGGAGCGTCGGCCCCCCATCGCTCCGCGTGCTCAGGGATCGCGGCCGCGCGAGGGACCCCGGAGCTCTCAAACCGGGGAGCGCGAACGCGAAAGCTCCTGAAGCATTGAGAATACCGAACCCTTCGCGTCATCCCTGAAAAGGGAGCGACAAGATCTGACAAGTTGTTGCTGTTTCAAATCTTACAGAGTGGTTTGCGACAGGTGGTTGATGGGACACCGTGAGATCCCCTGTTACAGCGTCTTAGCAGATGGACTCCCCGTCTTGTTATTTCCTGTTAACGTCGTTTCGCCTCCGAGCACCCTGCACAATCTTCAATAATCATGTGACAATCGACATCGACCGCGTCGTCGGTGACGGCTTCGGTAGGCTCTGTCCCATCTCTTGGCTAGGACATGGGGGACGTTCGATTTGCGGGAAAGACTTCGGATTCACCGTCCTACACGGCATTCTTCCCAAACCCGTCATTTGCCCCGCGCAAACAACATCCATCGAACCGATTGGTTTGATTGCAGCCACACAGGGGCTGCCACTCGCCTGACAAGCCCACAACGGCGAGGACCCGTCGATCCGTTGTTTTTCGGTCGGCGGGTTTTTTTGTGTAAGTTTGGCTTCTCGGCTGTTTGCCATCCCAGTAGTGACCTCAACGAATGTGATTCGTAGCGGATCGCAGGACCGTGCGCCGAGACTTACGTCACATTGAAACGGTCTTGCGGCATCTTTGCATCGCTTGAAATCTGCTCGATCGAATTCGCTGATGAACTCGTTTCAGTCGAGGAAAGTGAGTCGGTTTTCGCGGGTCGGTTTGGCTCAATCGAAAAATTGCGAGGATTTCCTCTTTCCTGTCCTCCCCGGAAATCCTGTAAACTGGAATTCTGTTCCGCGATTCGTCACCTCCGCTCAGAATGTCCCCATTTACGATGCATCAGCCGCTGCTGCCACTCAAAGGGATCATCCCGCCGTTGATTACGCCTCTTTCCGACCGTGATCGGATTGATGGGGAGGGGCTCAGACGGCTGATTGAACATGTTCTCGCCGGAGGGATCCACGGCCTCTTCCTTCTCGGCACCAGCGGGGAAGCTCCCAGTTTGAGCCATGAACTCCAGCGAGAATTTTTGAAGCTCGCCTGTGAAATCATTGATCATCGCGTGGTGGTCCTGGCGGGGATCACTGATACCGCAATGACAGAAACGCTCGACTTTGCCGAGTTCGCATTGGATGTCGGTGTCGATGGCCTCGTCCTCGCGGCCCCCTACTACTTTCCGATGCATCAACTGGACTTGGAACGGTATATCCGGGAACTGGCGCAAGAGTTACCGTTGCCGTTCCTACTTTACAATATGCCGAGCCACACCAAAGTGGATTTCGGAATTGACACAGTGATGGCGCTGCTGGACTTAACGAACTTTGTCGGGGTCAAAGACAGTTCAGGCAACATGCACTACTTCAACAAGTTGATCCAGTTGACACATGAGCGGCCCGATTTTTCCGTATTGATCGGCCCGGAAGAACTCCTCGCGGAAGCGGTTTTGATGGGCGCAAATGGTGGAATTTCCGGAGGAGCCAACCTTGTCCCCAACTTGTATGTCGATCTCTATGACGCCGCTCTGACTGGGGATCTTCGGGATGTCCAGCGTCTCCAACAGCAACTGATGCGACTGTCGCGATTACTTTACGAAGTGGGCACCCCGCCAACGGGGTATCTCACTGGAATCAAGACGGCGCTCGAACTTGCCGGGCTCTGCAGCGGACGGCTCGCAGAGCCTTTATACGCCATGCCGAAGGAACGGCGACAAAAGATCCAGCAACACATGCAGGATCTCGGCATCTTTGAAATGATAGTTTCCAGCAACAACTAACCCCGAAGGCAAGGCCTCCGGGGTTTCATGGATCGCGTCCGGTCGTTCGTTCGAAAGTTGGCTTCTTGAGCCAAACTGGCGGAGTTGGCAACTCATCGACAACTCGGGGACGATCTCGGCGCTACTTCTTTACAACATTCGTGTTGTCCATCTTGAGATCGAGTTTCGAGGGCAACTCCTGGCCATTGATGACTAGGATGAGGTCACCAGTGATATGCAGGGAATGCGAAGTCTCGACCGCATGTCTCAATTCGGGATCAAACCAGAGATCGCCAGCTGATTCATCAATCTTGAGATCGCTTTTCTTGACCTGGAGCGGAAGTGTCGATTCCGGACCGATTTCGTAGACAACCGTTTTGGTAGTGATCGTGACGTGATCCATTGGCTTGCCTTTGTGTTCTTCCCGGCCAACGTATTTGTACTCCGTCGATAAGTGGAATTTTTGGCCAGAGCCAAGTTCCGCCTCACTATTCCGGGTCCAGGTGTCCCCTGGATTGACAACTTTGCTGGGAAGCCGGTCGATTTCCCGATTCGTCTCTTTGAGCCAGCGTTCTGGGCTCATTTCCGCCTTGAACATCTCAGGGACATTGGTGGCACTATCCCCCTGAAACTCTACTTTGGTCGCTTTTGCATCTGGTCCAATTGTTGTGACCCAATTCGCATGGCTCAATATCTTGAAATACTGTTGCATGGTTTCCAACGGTCCGTTTCCAGCCGGAGGCTCCTGTCCACTTGCCTTGTCATAACTGACCTCGATTCCCCCAGGAAGATTCAGGTGAATCTGGAACACTTCGAACGTATGGGCGATTTGCGCCGCTCCTTCGGCATCATCAATCACTTCGCTGCCCGTGATCGCAAAAGTGGACGATCCGGTCTCCAATGCCATCCCCGCAATCGTCAACGTCTGTTCCGTATTAGAGGTGGTCTCCGACTGAAAGGTCTTCCCTTTCACGTAGCTCGGATCATGCTTGAGCAGGACACCGTCTTGCGCCGAGGCAACGTTGACCAATGTGAACACGAACAGACCCAGATGGCAGAATTTCACGAGTGGAGGCTCCATAGATTGTGGGTAAGGAAGTCAAAAGACCGGGGAAAAGTCGCAAAACGATCAACTCGTTCGCTCTTAGAAAGGATCAACGCCACCTCATGGCCTGCGAACGCTTCGTGGAAAGGCATGTCGGATACGACGACGTCAGGACAAAACGATCCCATCGAGGCGGCACACACCCTTCTCTTGTGTTGGTACGCCTAATGTCACGAGATCTTACGGAGAATTAGGAATTTTTTCAGCGAAAACCTGAGAATTCATTGGAATTTGGCATCCTTCTCATCAAGAGTGGACCGACACGAAACTGGCCTCCTCACCAGAATGTGTGGGTGTGGTTTGGTTCGGGAAGTTTTGCAAGGTTTTGGGATAGCGCGACTTCCAGGGCTTGTTCGGTGCGGAAACCGTAGGGATTTCTCATGGTCAGTTTGGCTTTGTTGTTGAATCCCTCGACTGTGCCGGCGGAGAGGGTGCCCTGGGCGTGGAACCAGTTCAGCAAAAGCTCTTGGTGAGAGCTTAGGCGGCGGGCGATTTTCTTCAACGGTTCCAAACGGCTACGCATTACACGCGTGGTCTATTCGTCCAGAAACTGTCCGGCCCAGGCGGCGGAGCGGTACTCCCAGAGCCTTTGAAACTCTTCGCGATGAAGAAAAGCTCGGACCATCTTTAAGATATATGTCAGCAGTTACTTAAACGTGAACGTCTGCCTGCTCGGTAAGTGTTCCGGTCGTGTTAATAAGCACCAGCGGGACGATTTCAGGATTGGTTCGTAGCCATCGGTCTTCAGTCGTTAGCTCTCT
>JAGQQQ010000578.1 GCA_020426125.1 Planctomycetaceae bacterium | reverse complement strand
GCGATTTGACCCCAGCCACCCAGCCGTCTTTTCCCGGAGCTATTCTAATGAGCAATCATATTGAACGAGATGATGTCACGCTTGACAGCGGGCGAACCGTGGCAATGTCTGAGATTAAAAGCGATGTGGCCTATATCCTTGAGCACATGTATTCGGAGCCATCAGTCGCAGTTCGTCGGTGGGCTCCCGACGGTCAAGGTGATCCATTGCAGATACTCCAGACATCGTTGTCACTCCTGGGACCCCATAGCCCGCCAGTTAGAATTGAAAAGCCAGAAGGCTTGTATGTTGCGGCTGCCAAGATAGTTAACAAATCACACTTCTCCGAGTTGTTGGATGTTCCCGATGACTACAGTAGCATATCGCTGAGAAGTGATGTTCCCCGCGAGATACTTAAGGATGTCTTCGAGTTTATACTTAAAACGATGCCAGGTGGCGTGTCTTAGGTGGGGGAGCAGGGTGTGTTATAACATGTAACCTGTCGCTGACTTATTGCATGTATCACTGTGGGAAGGTTCTTCGCCGGGTGCCTTGGGTGACTCGGTTTTGGGTGCCACGGCTGTGTCAGCCGTGTCGAGTTCACAATGGGCGCCGTTTGAACATTCGCACGGCTCACAGAGCCGTGGCACCCCAATTTCCCCCTTTCTCAACCGGACCAAATTGCCAGCGCTGAACTATTCCGAGTCAGGATGAACCGGGTCCTGGACTTGGGCCATGTGTTGACGCAACTTACGATCGAGTTCGGGAAGGGCCTGCCGACCACCGGGATCAGCAGAGTCGATGAGGTTGTTTCGCTCCGCCGGATCATTCTTGAGATCGTAGAGTTCGTCTCGTCCCTCGTTCAGATAGTCGCGGATTAGCTTCCATTCGGGAGTGCGATACATTCGCATCTGCGTGCGTGACTGGTGGTGAGTCGTGTACTGGGCATAGAAGTCATTCTCCCAGTCTGGGGCGGTTCCTTTGAGTACCGGGACAATGCTCTTCCCTCGCAGCCCCAGGGATTCTTCTTGTTCGATCCCCGCGACGTCCAGCAACGTGGGAAACCAGTCCAGGTTGGTGACTGTTTCTTCGATCCAGGTGCCTGGTTTGGTGACACTCGGCCAGCGGACTGCAGTCGGCACGCGTAGCGAATGGTCATACATGTTGGGCCGCTGTCCCCGGGGAATGTTGTCCGTCGCCGCGGGCGGATCAGTCACGACCCAGTGGCCGTTGCCTTTGTGCCAGATGCCGTTGTGCCCCATGTTGTAGCCGTGGTCACTGCTGTAGATGACGATGGTGTTCTCGTGATACTTGAGTAACTCCAACTCTGCGAGCAACCGTCCCACGTTGCGGTCGACTCCCGACACGCTGGCGAGGTACTCCCGCATCATCTTCTTCACACGATCGACGTCGAGATTGGGGTATTCGGGATTGGGAATCTCTGGGTCCAACTCGGCATACGGCTCCCAGTCCTCGTCGCGAACGGGTAGCCACCGGGCGTGCGGTGCCCGATAGTGCAGACAGAGCAAAAACGGCTGGTCCTGTTTCTGCTCACGAAGTCTGAGCCAACGGATCGCTTCATCGGTGAGGATGTCCGTGGTCAGGCCCTGGACCTTTTGCATTTGCCCATTGACTTCGAGGTTCGGGCCAAACGGGGTCGTCCCTCCTTCGCGGAATCCCATGAAGTAGCCATACCCAAAGACGGTCGGATGAAACTTGTCCAGCGTGCCGAGGTGCCATTTGCCGATCAGGGCCGTTTCGTAACCGCTTTCGTGGAGCTTTTTGGGAAAGGTCGGCGTCGCGGGATCGAGTCCCAGGTCGGGCTCATTGCGTGGATTGATCCAGTCTGTGATTCCGACTTCGGTGCCGTAGCGACTGCTGATCGTACTCGCACGCGAGGGACTGCAAACGGGAGTCACCGTGAAGCTGTTGACCAGATAGGCCCCCGATTGAAACAGTTCGTCCAGATGCGGCGTATGGGCTTGCGGATTGCCAGAGACTCCCAATGCCCAAGGCGCTTGGTCGTCCGTGAGAATGAACAGAATATTCGGCCGATCCGCTGCGAAAGTCTGAGCGGAAATGATCACTGTGAACAGCAGTACGAGCGCGTACTTCATGAAACAACTCATTGAAGGGTGAAGAGTCGGGGACTGAGACAATCGTCATACAAGGGCACTGCACGATTGTCTACCCTGCGTGAGATCGAGCAAACGGTTGAAAGCCCTCGCCACACTGCGAATGTCATTCTTTGTCGGCATCTTTGCTGCGAAGGATCTCCGCCACTCGTTCCGCCTGTTTCAAAACCCGCAGAACGTTGCCACCGAGGATCTGATGAATCTCGGACTCGGTGTAGCTGCGATTCAGGAGTTCCTGCGTGATTCTTGGATAGGTCGTGACATCTTCCAGGCCGACAGGAAGGGTGGTGACGCCGTCGTAGTCGGAGCCGAGGCCGACATGGTCAATCCCGGCGGTCTTGATCACGTGCTCAATGTGGTCAACGACGGTCTTCCAGGTTCCGCGTGCCTTTTCGTTGGCCTTCAATTCTTCCGTCGGGACGACAAAGCCGGACATGAAATTGATCAGCACCACGCCGCCATTCTCCGGAAGTTTTCGGAGGATCTCATCGGGAACATTTCGGGAATGGTCGCAAATTGCCCGGGCGGAGGAATGGGAAAAGATCACCGGCGCCGCCGTGACTCGCAGCGCGTCATGCATCGTCTGCACGGAGACATGTGATAAGTCGACGAGCATCCCCATCCGATTCATCTCGCGGACGATCTCCTCTCCAAATGGGGACAACCCTTTCCCCGAGTCTTCGTCCGTGCAGGATGTGGCCCAGTCGAGGCTCCGGTTGTGCGTCAGGGTCATATACCGCACCCCGAGATCATAGAATCGTTGGAGCGTCTGCAAGGAACCTTCGATCGAGTGCCCTCCTTCGACTCCCATCATCGAAGCGATTTTTCCCGAGGCCGCAATGCGTTCGACATCGGCGGCGGTGGCCGCCATTTCGAAATGGTCGGGGAACTGTTTCACCATCTGCTGAACCAGTGAGATCTGTTCCAGTGTCCTTAGCAGGGAATCCTGCGTATCGAGAGTGTCGGCGGAGACATACACGGACCAGAACTGCGCTTTGAGGCCGGACTCTTTCAACTTGGGAAGGTCGGTGTGCAACTCCGGTTGTCGCTGCGTGATGTCGATCCGATCAAGGGATCCCCCCGCCAGTTTCGAAATTTGCCAAGGCAGATCGTTGTGGCCATCAAACAGCATCCCGGCGTTATGGATCCTCCTCGCTTCGGGAGTGATCTCCAACAGCGGGTCTTCTGCCCTGGAAATATTCAAAGCCACAAGGAGGACCACCATCGCGGCGATCAGGTGTTTCCCGGTTGTCATTTCTCTTCCGATCTGTTGTTCATCGGTTGCTGAAGCGTTTGCCATCCCCAGCGAAACAGGTTGCGAGTGTCTGTATAGCGAGCGTCGGAGGAACTGGAGCCGAGGACGATGACGACGAGTTGTCGGCCGTCCCGTTCCCCGAGCGAAACCAGGCAGGCCCCCGCGGCTTTGGTGGTGCCCGTCTTCATGCCGTGATACCCCGCGATGTTGAGGAGACGGTTGGTGTTCGTCCAGAGTTGATACCGCGTGTATCCCTGAACGCTTTGAATTTTGCCGATCGCACTTCGCGTTGAGAGATACGGGAGCAGCCGCCCGTCCTGAATAATCATCTGCGTCAACCGAAACAAATCCCGGGTCGAGGTCGCATGATCCTTGGTGGAAAGGCCGTGGGGATTGCGAAAGGTGGTCGATGTCATTCCCAGGGATTTGGCGGTTCGATTCATCTCCGCGATGAAACGCACCAACGGATCTTCGGATTCCGGTTGGTCCTCGGGGGGATCGAATCGGCTTCCCAAATGTTCCGCGACCACCACCGACGCATCATTCCCTGAGGGGAGTAGGAGACCATACAGCAAATCTTGAAGGGTCAGTTCCTCCCCCGCGTGAAGGCTCGCGGTTGAGCCGGGCGTGTCATCCGCACGGACGCTGACCCGGACCTTTTCTTGAAGCAGGTCTGGTTCCCTTTGTACTTCCCGGATGGCAATCCAAGCCGTCATCAGTTTGGTGGTGCTGGCATTCTCAAACGGCTGCTCATGCTGATGCCCTCCCAGGACATCACCCGACTCTGGGGCGGCGACGATCCAACTTCGACACGTGACAAACGGAGGACCTGCCAGGGAATCCACCGGTTTCAGATCGGGCAATTCGACGGTCAGTTCCTCCCAGTTTCGAACCGCTTCATCGCTGGTGAGCAACGGCCCGAGTGCGGCCCAGGTCTCCGCGTTGACGGTGCCCGTCGCTGCGAGTCCTTTCGACTGCTGATACTCTAACACCGCCTGTTTGGTCACGGGGCCAAAGTCCCCGTCGACCGACAACCCCGGAGATGGCTCCGCCGCGGCATTGAGGGTCCGTTGCAATGCTTCGACGAGCCAGCCTTCGGTTCCCTCGGTCAATTCCGTGAGTTTTCCAGGAACCGCTCGTTGTTCCTCAGGACAGAAATTCCGGTAAGCGACTTCAGCCACTCGGGAGCAGAGACGTTCGCCGGCGTTGTCGTCCGTCCAGCGACGGTCTTTGTTCTCCGCTGTGAGCACGACGACGATGATGGGGCCTTCGGGAGATTCGATGATTCCCGCCGCGGTCCTAGCGGCGTTGACACTCCCGGTCTTGTGGGCGACCACCGTCCCCTTCGGCAAGCTCCGAGGAAGGGTACTGCGGCTTTCACAGGCACGGAGATGGTCCAGCATCTCCTTCGTTGAATCCGCCGAAGCAAGCTCCCCGAGTTGGAGTTGCTCAAGCAGCCTCGCCGTCTCGCCGGCGGTCGTGCTCCCCAAACCGAACCGCTTGCTCCGCTCGGGAAAGATCGACGTTTCTCCCCGATACACCAATGAATGAATCTTTGTCTCGGCACACCCCAGAGATGTCATCGCGTCCGAAACACTTTTCAGCCCAATGGTCTCCAGCACCAGATTCGTGGCAGTGTTGTCGGAGTACGCGATCATCAGCCGGATAGCATCTCGTAGTGAGAGTTTCATCCCTGGCGAGAAGTGCTTGGTGAGTATCCCGGATCCCGGGACTTTGTCGTCATCGGTCAAGGTCAGTTCTTGTGAGAGGTCGACCTTCCCCGCGTCCGCCTGCCGGTAGGCTTCGACCATGATGGCGAGTTTGATCAGGCTCGCCGTCGGCATGGGGTTGTCAGCGTGGATGGCCACCGACTCCCCGGTCGGGAGATGCTTCACCACCACGGCCGCCTGGCCTTCGTGCGATTCGACCAGCGACTCCAGCCGCTCTTGCAAAGTCGGCGGCTGCGCGACGGTGGGTGATGCCGTCACACTGAAGACCACAACTAGGAAGATTGTCTGGACGCCTCTCCGGTCGATGAGTTGGCGCATTCGTCCAGACGGCGTGCCTCGCTCCTTGCTACGCGATTCAGAGTTTCCCTGTTTCAAACCAAGGTCTTTCACCTTCATAGAAACTCCGTCCTTCAAAACTTCGGTCGGCGAACGCCACGGCAGACAGAGCGTACTCGCTGGACAGAAAATCTTCACGTCCACAAGGATCGAGGAGAGAACGTTCGGAGTTCTATCCGTCTTCAAAGAGGATCTCTTGACAAGTCTACCTCGCCACACATAATAGGTTGACGACTACTTTGTGACGCTATGTAGTCTGATCGAGTTGAATCCCATTCCAGTTCAAGGGTGCCGTCTGATATTCAGGGCCGGAGGCCCGATAGAACGTCAGCCGGAGTCGGCAGGCTCCGGTCGTGCGGTCCACCCCGGCCACAGGCCCGAAGGGCCGGCAGAGCCGTCGTCCGGGATCGCTTGTATCGGCCTTCCAGGCCTCGATGTTTTTGTGCTGTCCTGACCGTGGACTGCCGTCCTCGGCTGGGGTTGTTTCGCCCCTTCGGGGCTGTTTGTCAGTATCCGAGGAGAAGTTTGGGCCAATTGATGATTCTCTACACTCCGCATTTCCTTCAGGACGATTCGTTTCTTGAGAGAGGAGAAAACATGAGCACTCAAGAGATTCAGGGAGACCAGCTTCGTGGCCACCTGGAATCATTGATTTTGGCGATTTTGGAGAAGTCTCCGTCACATGGGTTTCAGATTGTCAAACAGTTGGAGCATCGGGGGGAAGGTGCCCTGCGGCTTCGGGAAGGGACCATCTATCCGGTCCTTTACCGACTGGAGTCAGCGGGACTGATTCGAGCGAAGTGGGACGACTCCGAGGAAGATCGCCGGGGTCCACGACGAAAGGTGTATTCGCTCACGAGAAAGGGAACTCGGCGCCTCGCGGAGTCCCGCGAACAGTGGCAACAGTTTGTTCAAGTCATCGGGGGAATTCTGGGAGCAACCGTATGAATATCGAATTGATGAGAATCGTGGAACGTGCTGTCCGTCCCGTCCAAGCTGGCCAGAGAACGAAACTGAGAATGCGAGAGGATCTCTACCAGCAAATCGACCAGATCCATCGTGAAGAGTGCGGCACTCAAGAAGACCTAGAAGCCGCCCTCGCGGCGACTCGGAAGAGATTCGGGGATCCCAGCGCCCTTCAAAGGGAACTCCAGGCGACCGTTTCCGTTCCCGAGCAGTTTCAATCAAGGATTGATGACTGGATTACGACGAGGCGACCCGGAGAATCGAGCCTTCGCTACGCAATTCGTCTGGCTGTCGCGGTGTGCTTACTGGTCACACTCGCGATGGGAATCTGCTTTGGCTTCTGCGAGGTCGCACTCGGCAATACTCGGGCCAGAATCATCTGGCCATTCTTGGCAATGTTGGGACCGATCTTCGCCGCCAACACATTTTTGATCGTCCTTTGCGGCCAATTCGCGTTGCGGACATTTCAGTGGGACAAGAGACGGATTCGCTTGGTCAATCGAGGTCGCTTCGCGGCTGCCTGTACGGTCGTCGGCGCGACCTTGGCGATTTCGATGCGATTACTCTGGTACTTCGCGGATCCGCAGTATCCAGTGGGCCGTCTCGCCGGGGCGTTTCCCTTTGCCGCAGTGACGGGCATCGTCCTGTTCCTGGTCGTCCTCGTTCTGTCTTCCGACGAACTTGAACAACGCCGTCGGTGGGACTCCCTGCGGATTGAGAACGAGTAAGGGGACGCCTCAAGAACGAGGCCGCTCGATCGATCTCGCTTGCCGTTCAGAGAGAGACAACCCTGCCCCTTGGGGGCGGTTCCCTTTGGAGTGCTCCGACTCGTCGGAGCTTTCTTTCAGGCAAAGCGTCCGCGCCAACAGGCCGATCTCCAACGGGATTCAAGCCGCGTGAAAGGAAAGCGGTG
>JAGQQQ010000577.1 GCA_020426125.1 Planctomycetaceae bacterium | reverse complement strand
ACTCCGCCAAGGACATTCTCTGTTCGTAGGTCCCTTCCCCCGGAAGTGCCTTGAGAAAATCGGCGAGCGACAACGGATGCCCGATCAATTCTTCTCGCTCCAGAATTTCATCCGCTATGGTGATCACCTTTAGGATCATCCCCGGATTTTGGCGAATTTTGTCATCCCAACGGATGGTGACAAATCCCGGTTCGAGCCCACCCATCGCGAGATCCATGTGTTTGATGGCTCGGTAGGCTTCGGATTTTGCTGGAAGAGCATTCGCCTGATGTTCGTCGGGCCGAAGCGTCAATGAAACGGCGACGAGTCCGGCGGTGATCAATATCGCGGCTAGCGACATGATTCGGGGAGAGTGGAGGCTGACCTGAATGATCCCCGAAATTCGATGCAAATGGCGGTCGATCAAGCCGCGTTCCAGTCCCACGTGGATGTTGCGTCCCAACCAGGTCGAACAGGCCAATGGGATGGCCGTGATGACGGCAACAAACGTCAGAATCACTCCGAGAACGCAGCTCCAGCCAAACTCCTGGATGACCTGATGGTGCGCCAGTGACAGCGATCCGAATCCAATTGCGGTGGTCAATGATGTCAGAAAACAGGCGAAGCCGACTTTGCGAATCCCCGCGCGGGCCGCGGCCTTTTCGCCGAGTCCACTGGCCCGGAGCTTTCGGATCTCGACCATCAGATGGACGCCGTCCGTCAACCCCACGAGAGCCAGCAAAATCGGAAGGACGATGTCGTTGAAGGGATTGTCCCTGACATCGAAGTAGCGAAGCATGCCCATGGTCCATAGGACTCCCAGGACGGGGGCAAGACCCACGATCATCACGGCGCGAATTCCCCGAAAGAGGATGATCGCCAGCAGTGCCACCGTCGAGTAGCCCACCATCTGAAAGAAGCGGCGATTCGTTTCCTGGGCCTTCATATACGTGAGGTAGATCGGCACGCGGCCCGTGATCATTGTCTCGAATGAAACTTCAGGAAACCGGGCCGTGATGCGATTCGCGGTTTCTCGAATCTCGGTCGTGACCGCCTCGTCGCTTTCCACAAAGAGCCAGTCGAAGCGGATCATCATCAGAAGTGTTCGGCCGTCGTCGGAGAGCAGCTGACCACGGACGAGCGGATGTTTGAGGGCGTTCCGTCGGGCCATTTCAAATTGACGAGGAGAAGCGGTCGCCCGGGGAAACAATGATTCCCGCAACCCGAAAATATTGAGTACGGGGACGGTGTCCATCCAGAACACATCATCGACGTATTCCAATTCCTCCAATGCCGCGACAATTTCGCGAAGTGCCTCCGCACCAGAAGGAGTGAAGAAGTCATCCGAACGAATCACCAGGATGGTATCGGAATCGGTCACACTGACAGGGTCGACCTGAGTCGTCACGCGATCCTCAGACGTTCCCGATTCGACCGGTTCGGGAAGGGGCTCCGCTGGAGTCGACGAAGTGGAAAAAAAAACCGGCGAGACCGTTTCCCATACTGATTCGGGGCCTAAGTGGCCGATGACCGAAATTCCCGTCAACAGCACAATGATGGAAACAACCACCCAGGGGTGATCGACGGTGCTTCCAAAGAATCGGTCAAAACTTCTTGGCACGCTCAATCACCGATCCAAATAGGTAGGAATGCGTCACTTTGCAATTCGTTTGGTCCGATCGGAAGCCGTAAACGGGCGTCCTTCCAGCAACCCAATTCTCGCAAACGATTTCCGAACAGTGACGACTGTCCCCGATGAACCGCCAAACGAGACCGCCTTTCACTTGTGAATTCGCCATTCCGTCTTCTGGAGAGATGCTATCCCGGAACAGGAGTTGTATCGACGATCTGTTTGAGAATCTGGCGAGACCTTTGCCGCTGGCCTTCGCGAACCATCCCAGCGCAGATGACACGATGAGCCAGAACTGGCTGTGCAAGCAATTTAATGTCATCGGGGATCGCGAAGTCTCGTCCTTCGGCCAGCGCCAATCCCTGAACGGCTCGGTAAAACGTCAACGCCCCTCGCGTGCTCACCCCCAACGAAAGTTCTTTGTGGTCTCGCGTGGCGTGAACGATATCGAGAATATAGTCCGAGATCGAATCCTCGACTCGCACCTCACGCACAGCTTTCTGCAATGTCGCAAGCTGATCCGCAGTGAGCACTGGTCTCAAGTCATCGACAGGTTCGCCGGCGCGATGGTCTTGAAACACCTTTCGTTCCACTTCGCGAGTCGGATACCCCACGGAGGTACAGATCATGAATCGATCGAGTTGGTTCTCGGGCAATGGATAAGTCCCCTCAAACTCGAAGGGGTTCTGAGTGGCCAGCACGAGGAACGGACGTTCCAACGGATAAGTCGTCCCATCGGCGGAGATCTGGTGTTCCATCATCGCTTCGAGAAGGGCACTTTGGGTTCGCGGCGTGGTCCGGTTAATTTCGTCTGCCAAGAACACGTTTGTGAAAATTGGTCCTTTCCGAAACTCAAATTCCCCCCGGTTCGGAAAAAAGATGCTTGATCCGAGAATGTCGCTCGGAAGCAGATCCGGTGTGCATTGCAGCCGAGCGAAGGAGGCATTCAGGCTCTGTGCGATGGCCTTGGCCAGAGAGGTTTTTCCCAGTCCAGGGGCATCTTCAATCAGCAAATGGCCGTCGGCCAGAAGTGCCACGACGGCCAGCCGAATGACGTTCTCTTTGCCAAGCAGGACCTTGCCAATGTTCTCTTCAAGGGTGCGAATCCACTGCATGTGTTCGGCGGACACCGGCTTCTCACTCTGATCAGATAGGACGAGGGGAGTTGACGAGACGCGGCATTGTAGAGATTGGGTCTCGCGTTTTCCCGTCCGTTGTGGCGGAATTGATCGACTTTCGTTCCAAAATTCCCGTGGCCGCACGAACGGGAGTTGTGAGAGGTGCGCCCGTTTGTGCCGGTTTTGTCGGTTTTCTGTGATGGATGAGTCGCAGCGGTGACGATGAATCCGATGGTGACGGCCATGCGCGCCGGGAGTGTGGGCCATTGGTCCTGTTTTTCCCTCGCGCGTCGCCTGTGAGAACAGTGAAACGGACCGGCGTGATCACTCGCGGGTCCGTGTTGGGGGAATAAACATGCGCCAGCGTTGGAACCGGTTTCTGCGTCGGAATCGTTGGGTCGCTCCTACCTTGTCTTGCCTCATTGCCGGAGGATCCCTTCTGGCGCAGGACTCCGCGACTCCGCCATCCTCTCCGGCCACTCAGGCGATCGACATCGCCGACGAGGGCCGTGTCCGAATTCAGAATGACGCCGCTCAATGGCCGAAAGGGATTCCCTCGGAAACTCCTGGGGGCTACTACCCCGGTCCGGAAGTCATGGCACCCCCGTATGGACCATTCGAAGGCTATGCTCCGGGGAGCGACTACTGCCCTCCTGGGGGATATTGCCCGCCGAGCGGCCTTGATCCTTATGCGTCTGGCGGAGCTTACGGGGATGATTCCCCATACAACCTGAGTACGGAGTTCACACCGAGCCGACCGTCTCACCTTCGAGTCCCCAACATGATCGGGGATGCCTTGGGATCATTCGGAACGGCGACCATCTCCGCGACGAATTCCGCTGCGGATGCGTTTGATCCCGGCTTGACGAATCCCACATCGGCGTTTCCCGAGCAGGTCAATGCGATCTTTGATCTGCCGGTGACGACTCGTATTCCCAAGATCGCGGAAAACAATAGCCCGATTCCTCAGGATCGGGTGTACTTCGGTTACAACCATTTCCACAGTGCCTATGATTTCCGCACAACCGTGACCGGCCAGTTCCTCGTTCCCGGAGATCCGACCCTCGATCCGATGGATCCCCTGTTCAACGATAACAACCAGATTGGAACAAGAAACGAGAGCCGAAACCTCCATCAGGATCGCTTCACTCTGGGGTTGGAAAAGACATTTTTTCACGGGGACATGTCGGTCGAGTTCCGTCTTCCGTTGGTGACTCAAGTCGACTATTCCACGCCGAGCATTGCCGATCCGACGATGACGGCCATTTCGACATCCACCAACGATCCGACCGGGGATTTCCAGATCAATCTGAAACAGGTGTTCGCCGACTTCTACACTCCCAAACTCGCGGGAGTCGCAACGTGGGGTGTGGGATTCACGTTTCCGACCGGCGACGGAGCCACAACAAAAC
Source organism: Planctomycetaceae bacterium (assembly GCA_020426125.1). Taxonomy (GTDB): domain Bacteria; phylum Planctomycetota; class Planctomycetia; order Planctomycetales; family Planctomycetaceae; genus HKST-UBA70. Next base: position 5,395 of record JAGQQQ010000577.1, on the reverse strand, counting down.
TCTATGAGGGAGAAGCTCGATTCCAGGTCGATGACACCGCCTATCACTTTTCCCCATTCGTCGGGTTTGTGCTGACACGTCCCAACTGCTGGTTCTTTCAAGGCTTCTTTCAAGCCGACTTCACCAATGACGGGATCAAAGTTTTCGACAGCGTCTTAGCGGACGTCGGGGAATATAAGGCGCCACACCTCGGTCATATCGACCTCGGTGTGGGATACTGGCTGGTCAACGCTCCACACAGAAAGTTCATTCAGGGGATTGCCCCCATGGCGGAGTACCACTTCACGAGTCGGATGCGGGATATCGCTCCGCTCACATTTAATGCCAACGACCCGGCGGTTCTGCCTGATGGGACTCCCACCCCCAGTACGGTCATGAGTACCGTGCTGATCGAGACTCGCAATGCCAATCGGGACATCCACAACGTCACCACCGGGGTGCATGTGACCGTGACCGACTGGATGAATTTCCGTACAGCGGGAGTCTTCCCATTGAAAGATGAGCCGAATCGAGACTTCGACGCAGAGTTCGTCTTCCAACTCGACTTGACCCGATAGGGTTCGATCCACGGAAGACCAAGTGGCGGATTCCGAGGGGCGACGGACCGAATCTTCGAACTTTGATCTCAAGCGTCGAATGTCCGAATGGACGAGTTCGTGATCCGCTGTCCTCGCCCAGGGAGTCCGGCCGACTCGTGCCATCTCCCAACCGGATTTGGGGGCGGGATTCTCGTGGCGTCAGCTTTCAGCTTGCGAAATACGCATCAGGAAACACCGCAAGCAGGATGCTTCCCCCACTTTTCAGCTGGGACGATGCGCGAGAGCAGGCTGCTCGACCGCGTGTCCGCGACGAGCGTCCTTCACAGCAACGCATACGCCAATCCACGAGACAGAACGCAAACATTGTTCTGCGAGTTGCTCTTGTTCGCCCCAACGTACCCGAAGCTTCCCCCAGAAAACAACCAGCCGTTTTAGAAAAATTCGCTTTCCTACAAAAACTCCGCGACCACGGTATCAGCCACGAATCGACCCGCGACCGTCAATCGGAGCCGGCCATGGACAACTTCTAGCCAACCGGCTTCGACGAAGTGGTCATAGGCCTCCGAGGCGAGGTCACGGACTTCGACCCCGTGTCGTATCCTGAATCGAACCGGGGAGATCCCAGAAACCTGACGCAGGCCGAGCATCACCGCCTCGCGGGCCGCCAGTTCCGGATCCAATTCTTCTCGATCTTGAACGGGCGAATCCCCTTGCTCCAAACGCTGAATCCACGTCGTCACGCTGCGATGGTTCGCGATCCGAACTCCGTCGATCAAAGCCGCCGCACCCGGCCCGATTCCAAAGTAGGGCCTTTGATTCCAATACACCTGATTGTGTCGACAGGCAAAGCCGGACCGGGCGAAGTTGGAGAGTTCGTACTGTTCAAAACCTTGTGGCGGCAGATACTCCATTGCGAGGGCGTACATGTCTCGTTCGAGTTCCTCATCCGCTGGGGTGATTCCCCCCCGCAGGCGTCGCGTCCAGAATGAGGTCCCCTTCTCGAACGTGAGCCCATACGTCGAGACATGTTCCGGTCTCAGATCGACGGCCCGCTCCAAGGTTTCTCGCCACTCGGCCAGCGACTGCCCCGGCACCGCGTAGATGAGATCAACCGAGATGTTCGCAAATCCGACTTCTCGCAATTGCTCGACCACGAGAGCCACAGCCCCGGGAGAATGCTGCCGTTCCAGCGTCAGCAAATGTTCGGGTGTGAAAGACTGCACCCCGAGGGAAATTCGATTGACTCCCGCGGCATGCAACACTTGCATGTGATCACGTGTAAAACCGTCGGGATTGCATTCGACCGACACTTCCGCGCCGGGCGTTACCGGGAACCACGTCGAAAGCAATTCAAATAGCCTCTCAAGTTCCTCCGGGGGCAAATAGCTTGGAGTTCCCCCACCAATGAAGAGCGTGTCGAGTTCGGTCGGCTGCTGTAGTGTCTGTCGCAACTCCAGTTCGAGAGCGTGAAGATACCGGCCAATCAGGTCATCCCGGTTGGCAATGACTGTAAAGTCACAATAGCCGCAGCGATGGACACAAAACGGGACGTGGACATACGCACTGCGGGGGACCGAGTTGAGCGAGCGAGGGGAATGGACGGAATCGACGGGCATTGATGGTTCTCTCAGGGGAACGGGAGTATCCTCCCCGCTCGCTCAGTTGTCACGCGTCGCCGAGGACCGCGACCGAACATGTTTTGAACACGTTTAGAATGTCTGATGAATCCGTGTCGCATTGTCGCGGCGAGTGGGGCACTGATTGTGGGGAGGAAGCCCAACTGGAAAACGAGCGTTGGCCTGACGCGGTTTCAACTCCCTGTTGACTTTTGAGGGACTTAGGAGAGCACCAATGATCCAGATCCCATGTTTGAACCTCTTCAACGTTGGTGGACGCAATGTTTGTTGGACATAGAGCATGTTAGCCCCGGAGGGGCGATACACCCTTTGCCGTGGACGGAAGTCCACGGTGCGATCGGAGACGAGAACAGAAGGCCTGGAAGGCCGACAGAACCAATCCGATTCGGACGTTCTACCGACCCTTCGGGCCTATGATTTGGGACGGGGCGTGGAATCGGAGCCTGTCGGCTCCGGCTGACGTTCTGCTCATCCGAAAAGTCAAGTAGAACTTTCAGGTCACTCCGAATCTCACGTATGGACGACACAATCAACATTGACCAGCTCCTCCAGGAGACGATGGTCCGACGCGGCCAGTGGCTCGCGGAGACAGTCTCGACGAATAGCGATGCGTTATCACTCGCCGGGGATTGTTCCCTGGAACTGCCGTATCTCATCGGGGCCGACCGCCAAACCGGCGGCCGGGGACGGGGGAAGAACGCCTGGTGGTCCAGCGCCGGGGCGTTGACATTCTCGCTGATTCTCGAACCTGACCAGTTCGCCATTCAACAGCAGCAATGGCCCCGCATTTCCCTGGCCACCGGCGTCGCGGTGGGAGAGTGTTTGGCGGCAGTGGTCGAATCGTCCGCCGTTCAACTCAAGTGGCCGAATGATGTGTTTCTCCAAGGCCGAAAAGTCGCAGGGATCCTCGTGGAAACGTCCTCCAATGCTCCCGGCCGATTCGTCATCGGAATTGGGATTAATGTCAACAATTCGGTGGACGAGGCCCCCGAGGAGGTCCAACGGTTGATGGCCTCGCTACGTTCAACTGCTGGACACCCTTTCGATCGAATGGGAATTCTCAGCCGTCTGTTGATCCATCTGGAACGGGAGTTGATCCTTCTGGGAGAGGCGGCTTCCGAACAACTGGACCGGTTCCGTGAACGGTGCCTGCTGACGCATGAGTTCGTGACCGTCACCAACCCCAACGAAGAAGTCTCCGGACTCTGCTTGGGAATTGATGACGACGGGGCTCTGCGTCTGCAAACGGAATACGGCCCTACAACGTGCCGGTCCGGAACCGTTCGACGTTGTGAGGGGGAGCCATGAACGATGTCCGCGAGGAGAAACAGAGACTGAGGGACAGGATGCGTGCCTTGCGACGTGCCGAACCCGATCCAGACGGCCAGAGCCGTCGACTCTTCGCGCGCCTGGAAGCAATGCCCGAATTTCAAACGGCTCAAACGGTATTGTTCTACGTGGGCGTTCGCGATGAACTGCCGACGCTGGCAGCGATCGAGGCAGGACTTCATCGTCAGAGGACGATTGCCGTTCCCTACTGTGAGGGTCGCCACCTGAAGCTGGCCACGATCAAGTCTTTGGACGATCTGGGGAAAGGAGCTTTCGGGATCCTGGAGCCACGGGAAGAATTGCGAGATTCGCAGCAACTCGCACCAAGTGCCGTCGACGTCGCCCTGGTTCCAGGGGTGGCGTTCGACCAATCAGGCAACCGCATCGGTTACGGACAAGGGTACTACGACCGCCTGCTCAGCGAACTCCGCGTAAGCTGCCTGAAAATTGGCGTGGCTTTCGATTGCCAAGTCGTCCCGCACGTGCCGTCCGAGCCACATGACCAACAAATGGATTGGAATGCCACGCCGACGCAAATCATCCGGTGTCGATCCGAGAGTTCGAACGAATGACCTGATTTCGGGCTTTTCTCAGAGATTCTTTCATGTCGGGGTTTTTGGATAGGCCATCGAGGGCTGGGGAACCCCCGGGGGACCGGGAGAGTGATCGACGACTTTTTCCCGTTTGACGCGGACGGCACCGGATTCCGGAACGATATCGCGCCCATATTCGTTGGCCCAGACCTGGGTAAATTCGGCTCCGTACAACACAATCATGGTTGTATAGTAGACCCACATCAGCAGGAGCACTAAAGCGCCAGCCGTGCCGTAGGAACTGGGATCCTTGCTGCCGAGATACCAGCCGAGTGCGGACTTGCCGATGACGAAGAGCACGGCCGTGACCGCAGCGCCGACACCGACATCCTTCCAAGTGATTTCCGCATCAGGAACCCACTTAAAGAGGGCGGCGAGCAAGCAAGTAATCACAATCAATGTGACCGCGACATCACTTCCAAGGGCGGCCGCTGTGCTCAGGGCGTCCGGAAGGTAGCCTCCGATCTGTTTAACCACGGTTGACATGATGGTGGTCAGGATCAGCGAGACTAAGAGAAGAAAGGCAATCGCCATGACCATCCCGAAAGAGAGCAAACGCTTGATGAGAAAGTTTTGAATTCCCCCCTGTTCTGGATCCGGTTCGATTTGCCAGACGCGGTTGAGGGCGGCCTGCAACTGGGACATGACCCCAGTGGCTCCAAAGAGCAGGAGCCCGGTGCTGGTGAGCGTGGCGAGGATTCCGCTCGAAGAAGTCTCCGCGCTGCGAACCATGTCGAGAACCTGATCCTTGCCAGCTTCCCCCAGCATCCGAGCAAGTTCGGTTTCGATGTAGCCGCGAACGGCCTCTTGCCCCCAGATCATTCCGGTCGCAGTGATGACGATCAGCAACAAAGGCGGAATGGAGAACATCGCGTAATAGGCCAGCGATGCCGCCATCATCGTACAATCGTCTTTGCCAAACTCCCGAAACGTTTTCGCCAGAAAATTCGCGGGGCGGTTCACCCATTTGGGCCAGTTCCACTGCATGATCGCTCTTTCCACATTCATCAAAGATGTTCAGAACGTGGGAAAGCAGGAGCTGTTCCGAAGCCGGTTTCCTGGTGTTTTTCAGGGCCGGTGAGTTCGATTCTGAGTTGCCATGAAACGCAACGGTTGCTGAGCGACCAACTGCGAGCAGAACACTTCAAGACATTTCGGCCGTCGGTCCGTGCCTTCGCTTCACCTTCGCTATTGGATCTTTCCGCGTCCCGGGATCTCCCAGATGGCTTCCACGAGGCCGCCGCGAATCCCGAAGAATCGGTCGTGAAGGGCCGTTGTGTGATCGCTGTAGCCGGGG